>JAICEH010000036.1 GCA_025924275.1 Gemmatimonadales bacterium
ATTTCGTCGCGGTGGGCCGCTTCGCTAAGCGCTTGTAGATCTAGGGATTAGACGGCCCGGCCTGGGTGAGGCGTCGGAAGTAATCTATCACCACCTTGCGCTCCTCCGGGGTCAGGCGCTGCAGTTCCTCCCACGACGGCATCTGCAGCCCCTCGCCCAGCAGCCGGGTGCGGAGGGCCGGCGGGAGCCGCGGGTCGACCTCGGTGGCGGTCGTGCTCTGGCGCTCCTTCTTCTCGTCCTTCTCCTCGCCCTCGAGGGTCCGCCCCGCGTCCAGCATCCGCCGGAAGAGGCGCTCCTGGCGCTCGACCGTCTGGCGGTCGAGCCGCCCCGCCTCGAGCCGCCGCGCCAGCTCCTCGGCCTCCCGGGCGAACTCGCCGGCCCCGGCGAGCTGGCCCTCGCCCCTCATGCGCTCCAGCTGCTCCGCCAGCGCGCGCTGCCGGCCCGCCAGCCCCTTGAGCTCGGCGTCGAAGCCGGGACCGGGGATCGGGCTGGGGAGGAGCCCGTTGGCCTCGGCCGCCATCTGGCCCTGCTGCCGGGCCATCTCCGCCATCCGCTCCATCGCCTCCTCGAGCCCGCTCCCCGACTCCGCGCTGGAGACGTCCTCCCGGGCCCGGAGGAGCTGGTACGCGGCGTTGGTCAGGAGCTCGGTGGCCCGCGCCGCCGATTGGGCGGCCCCGCGGGGATCCGAGGGCCCCTGCGAGAGGGTCTCCCGCGTCCGCTGCATCTCCCGGCGAGCGGCTTCGAGGGCCCCGGCGATCCGGGGCGGCACGAGGGCGTTCCGGCCAGCTGCCTCCCGGGCCTGCTCGGCCAGCTGCCGCACGCCCTCCTCGACCGCCGCCTGGTCGAGGCGGGCCCGCGCCGGATCGCCGCCGTCGCGGAGGGCGCGCTCGACGGCCAGCTGCCGGTCGGTGAGCTCGCTGGTCTCCGCCAGGGTCCGGTCCATCGCTGCGGCCACTTCGTCGCGCCACGCCTCCGCCATCTCCCGCCGCGCCTGCTCCACCTCATCCCCCACCGGGCCGAGCTCCTGCGCGGCCTCCTCGCCGCGCGCGCGCCCTTCGGCACGCTGTCCGCGAAGCGCCGCCTGGCGTCCCGAACGGAGCCGCTCCGCGGACCGCTCCGCACCGGCGGCCGCCCGGTCGAGCCTCCCGGCCGCCATCGTGTCCTGCCCGGCCTCCGCGCGCTGCTGCCCGGCCGCTCGCTCCAGCCCTGCCGCCAGGGAATCCGTCCGCCCTGCCAGCCGGTCGGCCTCGGCGGCCGCCCTCGCGCTGTCGATCCGCGCCTGACGGTCCGCCCACATGCGGGAGGCCTCGGCGAGCTCCCGCGCCTCCCGCTCGAGCGCGGCGAGGTCGCCCTCCAGGGCGGCCCGCCGGAAGAGCTCCCGGCTCCGCTCCAGCGCCTCGCGCAGCTCCTTCTGGGCCTCCGCCATCTGCTGCAGGGCCTCGCGCGCCCGGGGTGCATCGAGGTCGGCGATCGCGCGGCGCAGCTCCTCGAGCCGCTCCCGGAGCTCGGGCGAGAGCGCCCGCTGGAGCTGGTCCCGGATCTCCTCGAGGCGTGCCTGGAACGCCGGGTCGTCGAGGCCGGCCCGCTCGGCGGCCTCGCGCAGCTCCTCCAGCGCCTCCTGCAGTTCCTCGGCTTGCCGGAGCATCGCCTCCTGGGCCTCGGCCGCCTCCCCGGCACGCTGCGCGTCCCGGTAGCTCAGGGGCTCGTTCCGCGAACCCCGGGCGCCGCCCTCGGTGCGCAGCTGCTCCCGCGCGAGGTCCTCGGTGGCGCGCTCGACCGCCCGGCTCTGGAGTGCGAGGGAGTCGAGGCGGGCCTGGAGCGCGGCCGTGGACCCGCGGGTGGCGTCGCGCAGCTCCGCACGGGTGGGGATCCGCAGGAGGTATTCCCGCGACCGGCCCACCTGACGTCGGGGGGAGTTGTCCACCGCCTCGGCCCAGTAGCGCACGGTGTCGCCCGGGAGCAACCCCCGATCCTCGAGCGTGAAGTCGACCGGGACGAGCGCCTGCGCCGGCGCGCCCGGCGGGAGCTCCACCACGAGGCTCACCGGCGTGTCCGCGACGCCGAGCCCCGTGACGCGCCGGCTCACGACGCGCAGGGCGGCGAGGCCGTAGTCGTCGCGGGCGTCGAGCACGAGGCCGAGCCGGAGCGATGCCGGCGCGATCGTGTCCGCCCCTGGGACGGGAATGGCGGCCGCGGGGACGCGGTCGGCGAGGAGGACCACGCGGAGCTGGACCGAGTCACCCGCGAGCGGCGCCCCGGAACGGGTGCGAAGGGCAAGGCGGTAGAGCCCGGACGAGGCCGGCACGAACTCGCCCTGGAATCCCATCCCGCGGGTGCGCAGGTCGTGGCGGCCCGTACCGCCCAGCCAGGCCGCTTCCGCCAGCTCGAGCGTCGCCGCGCCCTCCGTGAGGAGCCGCGTGCCGGCGGGGAGCACGAGGCTGTCCCCGCCGAGCGGCAGGGGCTCGGGCTCCAGGCCGAGGTAGGCGGGATAGTGGGCGGTCACCGCCAGCGACCCGAGGAAGGCCGGGATGCGCACCGCCACGTGCACGGTGTCCGACGCGCGACCGCCGCGACGTGCCACGGCGTAGACGTCCGCCTCGAGCGGGCCGAGGGTGAACTCCGCCACGCCGGCCGCGGGCTCGAGCGTCAGGGTCGACCAGGTCTCGCCCGGAGCGCGATGCCGCACCTCGACCGTCCCGGCCCCGGGGGCCCGGACGGTGAAGCGAACCGAGCCGCCCCGGTCCACGACCGTGGCGGATGCCTCGAGCCGGATGGGGGCGGTGATTGCGGCCCACGCGCGCGCCGGGTGGAACAGCCGGTCGGCAGGAGCGCGAAGCGGACGCGCGGCTCCAAGGAGCAAGGCACCCGCGCCGAGCACCGCCCCCCCGCGAAGGGCCGCCTCCCGGAGCTCCCGCCGGTAGCGGGCGAGGGCGGGACCCGCCGCGGCTTCGAGCCGCCCGGCCTCGAGCTCGTCGGCCCGGTCGAGCAGTTCGGTGCTGGTGCCGCCGGCCGGGAGTGCGAGGAGTCCGGTGAGTCCGCCCCGGCGGGCCGCGCCGGATTCCTCGAGCCGGGCAGCGAGCCCGGTCCGGCTCAAGCCCGGCGCCCGGCGCCGCGCCGCGCGCAACACCGCCGTCACCAGCCCGAGGGCGGCCATCCACGCGAGGAGCACCCACGCGCCGTCGCGCAGCAGGCCCACCCGGAACGCCCACGCCGCGGCGGCGAGCGCGAGGAGGCCGAGCCCGGTGGCCAGCGCGCCCAGTCCGACGGCGAAGAGCCGGCGAAGCGGGCCGCGGAGCCCGTCGAGGACCCCGGCGGTGGCGGAGTTCACCGGCCGTACCCCACGGCGTACGCGAACAGGTTCACGCCCATCGCGAGGGCGGCCTCGCGCGTGGCCGGGGGATCGTCGTGCACGCCGGGATCCTCCCAGCCGTCGCCGAGGTCGGTCTCGTGGGTGTAGTACACCGCGAGGCGTCCGTCGAGGAAGAGCCCGACCCCCTCCGGTGGCTTGCCGTCGTGCTCGTGGATCTTCGGGAGCCCGGAGGGAAACCGGTTCACGACCGAGTAGATCGGGTGGTCGCGCGGCACCTCCACCGGCGTCACCCCCGGCAGGAGCCGGGCGAGCTCGCGCCGCACCGACGCGTCCATGCCGTAGTTGTCGTCGAGGTGCAGGAAGCCGCCCTGGCGGAGCCAGCGCCGGAGCACCTCGAGCTCGGCCTCGCTGAATCGGATCTCGCCGTGCCCGGTGGCGTACAGGTAGGGCACCGACCAGAGCGCCTCGTCGCCCAGCCTCACGACCACCTCGCGCGGCGTCGTCGGGAGGCCGGTCTGCCGCCGGATCGCGGCAAGGAGGTTGGGCAGGCTCGAGGGGTTGGCATACCAGTCCCCGCCGCCTTCGTAGTGCAACCGTCCGATGGTGAGCGCGCCTCCGCCCGCCGCCTCCTGGGCGGAGGCGGGCGGGGCGGCCAGCAGCAGGGCGGCAAGGGCGAGGCGTCGCATCAGGTGTCGAGTTCCGTGACCAGCTGGTACACCTCATTACGGGGGAGCCCCGTGGTTTCCGTCAGCCGGCGGACGGCGTCCTTCCGCGACATGCCCCCGGCCAGCAGCGCCCGGGCGAGGCCGGCCAGCTGGGCCGGCGCCGGTCGCCGCTCCTCGGGATCGGCGCCCGCGAGGAGCAGGGTGACCTCCCCCAGCGGCGGGGACGCCGCGTAGTGAGCCGCCAGGGCCGCCACGCTCCCGTCGCGGAACTCCTCGTGCACCTTGGTGAGCTCCCGCGCCACCACGGCCCGCCGCCCGCCCTGGCCCGCGTCGGCCAGTTCGGCGAGGAGCGGCGCAAGCCGGTTGGCGGCCTCGTACAGGACGACGGTCCAGGGCTCCGAGGCCGCACGGCCGAGCAGGGCCCGGCGCTCCGGGCCCTTCCGGGGGAGGAAGCCGAGGAAGAGATAGCGGTCCGCGGGGAGGCCCGCGGCCGAGAGCGCGGCGGCCACGGCGGACGGACCGGGGACCGGCACCACTCGGACCCCCGCGGCCCGTGCCAGCCGGACGAGCTCCGCGCCGGGGTCACTCACCGCAGGCGTGCCCGCGTCGGAGACGAGGGCGACGTCCTGGCCCCCGGCGAGCAGCCCCACCACCTGGCGAAGCCGCTCCGGCTCGGCGTGGGCGTGCACGCTCACCAGACGCGGGTGGGCGTCCAGGTGCGCGAGGAGGCGGCGCGTGTGCCGGGTGTCCTCGGCCGCCACCACCGGCACGGCACGGAGCACCGACGCCGCGCGCGCCGTGAGGTCCTGCAGGTTGCCGAGCGGGGTGGCGACGACGAAGAGGGTGCCCGGACTCACGGCAGGAGCGGCGCCCACGGCACCTGCTCATAGAAGCCCGAGGCCTGTAGGGCGTGACGGTGGTCCCGGGTAGCTTCGCCGAGCAGCCGCGGGCCGGCCCCGGGGTCGACGAGCTCCACCTCCCGGAGGAGAGAGGTCGCCCAGGACGCCAGCGCTGCCGTCAGGGCTTCCGCCGAGACCGCGTGTCCCTCGGTGCGGTCGCCCGGACCGAGCACGGCCAGGTCCGGCTGGGCGGTGATCAACTGCTGGTGTGCGCGCTCGGCCTTCCGGGTCCCCTCGCCCGGGAGGGCATCCTCGGCGGCGCGCACCAGCCGCGCATAGACCTCCCGCAGCATCCGGATCTGGGAGGGGAGCGCCTGGGTCGGCAGCGGCCCGGGCGTGCCGAGGGTGGAGAGCAGGATCGCCGGCGGCGCCCCGTCGGGCAGCAGCTCGAAGAGCGACTGGATGTGAGCCGCCATCGGCTGGCCGTTCGCGGCCCCGGTGTAGCCCGAGGCGAAGCGGCCACCCTCGAAGCGGAGGTAGTTCACCCGGCCCTGCGACACCAGCTCGACCACGCCCGTGTAGCCCTCGGCGGCGAGCACCGGGAAGAGTCGCGCGGGGTCGCGGACGTCGACCGAGCGCACCTCCGGAGTGCGGGCGCAGGCGGCGAACATCCACTCGAGCTGCTCGATGGGGGCCCCGGCGTACGCGAGCTCGCCCCGCTCCGGCTCCGCGCGGAGCCGGCGGAGCGCCTCCCCCACCGGCACCACCCCCCGCCCGGCCGCCGTGAGCTCCACCGCGTTCACCAGTTCGCCGCGGCGCATGAACAGGAGCAGCACTTCGTCGGGAAGCCAGGCCGCGAGGTAGCCGTCCACCCGCCCGTCACGGTCGCGCTTGGCGAAGGACACCAGGTTGTCGAGGTGGACGAAGAGGGACCGCGTCCGCGCGAGCAGGAATCCTGTCGCCGGGAAGGAGAGGTCCCCGAGCCGGACCGTGGAGCCGGCGAGCCGGGCGCTGCTCCCGCGCATGGGCAGGCGGGCGGGCGGAGGGGGTTCGCCCGCCCTCGCCGGCTAGAGGTGGGCCTCGATCTTCTGCACGAAGGCCGCCTTCGGCAGGGCGCCGACCAGCGTGTCCACGTGCTTGCCATCCTTGAAGAAGAGCACGCTGGGGATGGAGCGGATGTTGAACCGCATCGAGGTCCGCTGGTTCTCGTCCACGTCCACCTTCGCCACCTTGAGGCGCCCGTCGTACTCCCCGGCGAGCTGCTCCAGGACCGGGGCGACGTACTGGCAGGGGCCGCACCAGGTGGCCCAGAAGTCCACCAGCACGAGGCCCTTCGCCTGCTCGACCTCGGCCGAGAAGGTGTCGTCGGTCACCGCACGGTTCGTCCCGTTCGTCGCTGTCATCGTCGGCCTTCGTTAGTTTGCTGTCCTGTCGCGGCGGCGCGTTCGCCGCCCGGTCCCTGCGAGGAGGCGGCGTGCCGCACGATCCCCGGATTGCCCACGTCGGCGTGGCTGTGCCATCCATCGCCGACGCCCTGCCCTTCTACCGCGACGTCCTCGGCCTCACCCCGCACCCGCCCGAGGAGGCCGATGGCGCCACGATCGTGTCGCTCGATTTCGGCGGCCCGCAGCTCGAGCTGCTCGAGCCGCGCTCGCCCGACAGCCCGATCGCCCGGTTTCTCGCCCGGCGGGGGCCCGGCATCCACCACGTGTGCTATCGCGTCCCCGACCTGGACGCCGCGCTCGCGGCCTGTCGCCGCCTGGGCTATCGTCTCGTGGACGAGGCGCCCCGGATCGGCGCCGGCGGGCGCCGCATCGCGTTCCTGCACCCCAAGGGCACCGCCGGCATCCTGCTCGAGCTGACCGAGTAGCAACGCCGGGCGGACGCCGGGGGTTCCGTCAGCTTCCCGGTGGCGCCGGAGTATTGCAGGCCCGGGCGGGGTTGCCGACGGCATCGAGTTCGATCTCGTTCACCAGCCAGCCGCCGCGGTTCCACTGCACCAGGGTGAACGGCACCGTGCTGGTGCAGCCCTGCCGGGCGAGCTCGACCACCACGGTGTGGCGCCCGGGCTGGTCGGTCATGCCGGCGCTGGAGGTGATCCGGGCCGCCTCATGGCGAAGGTAGTAGCGCATCACCTCCAGCCGGCGCTCCCACTGCGGCGGCTGCCGCGTCTCGGCCGCCGGGCCATTCGCGGTGCCCCAGAGCTGGGCCATCCCGGCGACGTTGCTGTCCGCCACCGCCCGGAGGAACCGCGTCACGGTGGCGTCGGGCGTGTCGGCGGCTGAGGGCGTGGCGGCGCCCGGGCCGGTGTTGCCGCCGCAGGCGGCGAGCGCGAGACCGGCGAGGAGCAGGAGTCTGCGCACGGACGGGATGCCTCCACTCGGGGGGGGTGTTCGGTCGGAACATAACGGCGGCGGTTGGAGGCGGGCAATGACGCCGATGCGGCTCTACGTCAACATCGATCACGTGGCCACGGTGCGGCAGGCGCGGCGCACCGACGAGCCGGACCCGGTCGCGGCGGCGGCGCTCTGCGAGGCGGCCGGTGCGGACGGCATCACGGTGCACCTGCGCGAGGACCGGCGGCACATCCAGGACGCCGACGTGGAGGCGCTGGCCGGCACGGTGACGACGGTGCTCAACCTGGAGCTCGCCACCAGCGAGCCGATCGTCGCGCTGGCGGAGCGGCTCCGGCCCTTCCAGGCGACTTTCGTCCCGGAACGCCGCGAGGAGGTCACCACCGAGGGTGGGCTCGACCTCACCCGCCGGGACCCCCGGCTCGCGGCCGCCATCGCACGGCTGCAGGCGGCGGGCGTCCGGATCTCCCTCTTCGTGGACCCCGACCCCCCCGCGCTGGACCGCGCCCGGGAGCTCGGCGTGCCCGCGGTCGAGCTGCACACCGGGCGCTACGCCCGCACCTGGCGGGACGGACCCGCGGCCCTCGAGGAGCTCCGCACCGCCGCCCGGCACGGCCGCGGGCTCGGCCTCGCGGTGCACGCCGGCCACGGCCTCACCTACCGCAACGTCGGGTCCGTGGCCGCGCTGGCGGAGGTGGAGGAGCTCAACATCGGCCACAGTATCGTGAGCCGGGCGTTGATGGTGGGGATGGCGCAGGCGGTGGCGGAGATGGCCGCACTCGTCCGGGCGCGGGGCGCGTAGTGGCCGGGTCGGTGGCGTCGCCGCCGCCCGGCTCTTTGTGGGGCGGCTCTTTCCTCATAGCTTAGTGCGCAATGCCCACCCCCATCGGCACCCTGGAATTCTTCGTGCTCGAGGCCGGCGAGTACCTCGAGCGGCTGGCGCTCCTGGCCGGCAAGCCGGGCGGCCCTGCGGCCGACGAGCTGGTCCGCTACGCGCGCGCGCTCCGCGGCTCGGCCCTGATGGCCAGCCAGCAGCCGATGAGCCGCGCCGCGGCCGGCCTGGAAGCCCTGGGCCGCGCGCTCCGGGAGGGGCGCCGCCAGTGGGACGCGGAATGCGCCGAGGTGACCGGACAGGCCGTGGAGGAGCTCAAGGGACTGCTGCGCCAGGTGACCCACTGGGGAGCCGACGACGAGGCGCGCGCCGGCCGGGTCATCGAGGGACTGCAGGCCCTCGCCGGCCCCGCCCCCGAGCCGACCGGGCGCCGTCCCGGCGAGCGGCGCGCCCCGGCCGGCCCCGATGCGGGGATCCGCGCATTCGTGGCCCGCGAGGCGGCCCTGGTGGCCGGGGCGCTCGACCGCGCCGCGCGCGCCCTCGCCGCCGACCCCTCGGACGCCGGCTCGCTCCACACCGTGCTGCGCCGGATGCAGTCGCTGCGCGGGCTGGCGACCCTGGGCGACCTCCCGCCGCTGGCGGACATCCTCGACGGCGTCGAGCGCGCCATCGCGGAACGGTCGCACGCCCCGGCCGTGCCCGGATCGGCGGAGGTGTTCGCCGCCGCCGCACGGGCGCTCAATCGCGCCTCGACCGAGGTGGCGGGGACGGGACGCCCCGATCCGGACGCGGCCGAGACCGCCGCCTTTGCGGCGGCGCTCCTCGCCGGGCCGGGGGCGGACTCCCCGGTGGTGCCGGTCGAGTCGCTCGCGCCCGGTGGGATGGAGGCCATCGCCACGCGGGGTCGCGAGCCGGCCGTGCCCACCACGCTGGAGCTGGTCGGACAGGGCGAGTTCCTGGTCCAGGCCGCGGATGACATCGAGCGCGCCGGGGCGTCCGCGCTCCGGGCGCTCCGACTCCACGCCCTCATCACCACCCTCCAGGCGGCGGCACGGCCGGCCGAGTCCTCGCTCCGCGCGGCGCTCAACCGGCTACTCGAGCAGGTCCGCGCCGTGGCTGCGCCCGACTTCACCCCGGGGCCGGCCCTCCTGGCCGCGCTCCGCGAGACCGGTGCCGCCCTCCGCGGACTCGAGCCCGGATCCGACCTGGCCGCCGTCGGGGAGCGGCTCGCCCCCCGCGCCACGACTGCACCCGCGGCGGCTCCCGGGACGGCATCCGCACCGGCCCCGGCAGCAGCCGTGCCGGTTCCCCCGCCCGGTCCGCTGCCGGAAGCGGTCCACGCCCGGCGGCCGATCGAGAGCCCGGCACTGCCGCCGGCCGCGGCCGAGCCGGTCCCAATCACCGACCTGCTGGCGCCCGCGGCTCCGCCCCGCCCTCCGGACCTGCCGTCGGTCGCCGACTTCCTCGCCGAGCCTCCCGACCTTGCCGGCAGCTTCACCACGCTCGCGCGCCTGCGTCGGCCGGCGCCGGCCGGGGCCGCCGCGGGCGCGCCCGGCCCGGGAGCGGTCCGCGACGTGCGGGACCTCCTCTACCGCGGCCGACCCGCGCTCGAACGGGCGCTCGAGCTCCGCAGCGCGCTGGCCGGCCGCCTCGCGGACGGCGAGCCGGCCGACCGGTGGCGCCCGCTCCTCGACGAGCTGTTCGATCTCCTGCCCCTCGCCGCCGAGGACGCCTGAACCGCCGGACCTGGCAGGTCGTCGCCGCCACGGCAGTCTCGGCGGGGCTCCTCGCGTGGGCGCTGCACGACGTCTCGCTGGCCGACCTCGGCCGGCACCTGCGGAGTGCCCGGCTTGGGTGGATGCTCGCCGCGGTGGCCGTCGCCACGCTCTGCTTTCCACTCCGCGCCGTGCGCTGGCGCTGGCTGCTCCACGACGACGCCGGCCGCCCGGTGGGCTGGGGGCCCGCCTGGCACGCGGTGGCCCTGGGCTTCGCCGCGAACAACCTCCTGCCCCTCCGGGCCGGGGAACTGGTGCGCGCCTGGGCGGCGAGCCGCCTCGGCGGCGTCCGGCTCACGGCATCGCTCAGCTCGCTCGTGGTCGAGCGGGTGCTCGACGGGCTCACGCTCGTCGCCCTGCTCGCCCTCGCCCTCCTCCTGCCCGGCCTCCCGCCGGGCGTCTCGATGTGGGGAATGCCGGTGGCGCGCATCGCCACGATCGCCGCCATCGTCTTCGGCGGGGCGTTCGTGGGGGCGCTGCTCCTTGTCCTCTTCCCGGTGCCGGCGGAGAGGCTGGTGGCGCGGCTCGCGCCGCCCGGCCTCGCGAGCCGGGTGATCGGGTTGCTGGAGGGCCTCCGCCACGGGCTGTCCGCCCTCGCCTCGCCGGCCCGCCTCGCGGGGGCCGTGGCCTGGTCGCTGGCCCTCTGGCTGGTGAACGCGGCCTCGTTCGCGCTCGCGTTCCGCGCGTTCGACCTCCCGGTGCCGCCGTCGGGGGCACTCCTGCTCCAGGGCGTGCTCGCCTTCGGCATCGCCATCCCGACCGCGCCGGGCTACGTCGGGGTTTTCGAGCTGGTGATCCGAGCGGTGCTGCAGCTCTACGGAGTGGCGCCCGATCGCGGCGTCTCCTATGCGATCGCCTACCACGTGACCACCTTCGTCCCCGTGATCCTCCTCGGGATCTGGTCGTTGTGGCGGACGCCGATCGCGTTCGGCGACCTCACCCGGCGCCCGGCCGATGCCTGATCGCGTCCGGCTCGCGGCCCACGCCAAGCTCAACCTCTTCCTCCGGGTGCTGGCCCGGGAGGCGGACGGCTTCCACGGGCTGGAGACCCTCTTCGCGCGGCTCGACCTGCACGACGACCTGGAGGCGGCGCGGCGGGAGGCGCCCGGCGTGGGCCTCGAGGTGGAAGGCGACGACTGCGGGCCGCCGGAGGAGAACCTCGCGGTCCGGGCGGCGCGGATGGTGCTGGAGGCGACCGGGCACCGCTTCGGGGTCGCCCTCCGGCTCGTCAAGCGGATCCCCGTGGGCGCGGGGCTGGGCGGCGGCTCGAGCGACGCGGCGGCGGCGCTCCACCTGGTGAATCGGCTCGCCGGCGACGCCGTGCCCCGCCCCGAACTGCTGCAGTTCGCCACGCGGCTCGGCGCCGACGTGGCCTTCCTCGCCTCCGGCGCGCCGCTCGCGCTCGCGTGGGGCCATGGCGAGCGGATGCTCCGGCTCCCGCCGCTCCCGCCCCAGCCGCTGCTCCTCCTGCTGCCTCCGCGTGGCGTCGCGACCGCCGAGGCCTACGGCTGGGTGGACGCGCTCCAGGCGAGCGGCAGCCGGCGGGGTGCGGTGAGCTACGAGCCGGCGTCGCTCGGGACCTGGGGCGACCTCGCCCGCCTCGCGGGCAACGACTTCGAGTCCGCGGTCTTCGCGCGGCTCCCCGAGGTGCGCGCCGCGTTCGAGGCGCTGGCCCGGACCGGTCCCCTCCTCTGCCGGATGACCGGATCGGGCTCGGCCCTCTTCGCCGTCTACCGGACGGAGCGCGACCGGGAGGATGCCATCCAGCAGCTGGGCCGGAGGCACGGCCGGCTGCTGCCGGCTTCGCTGGCGACCCATCCACCGGAGGGCCCGGCGCCGGCCTGACCCCGGCGCTAGTGGGTCATCGTGCCGACCGGCTGCCCGGCGCGGAACATCCCCACCGCCCCCTTGGTCGCGTCCGCGAAGGCGTGCGACACGAAGGGGTAGACCCCCGCTTCGACCAGCCGCGTCTCGAATATCATCCCCCCACCCACCGGCACGTTGAAGGTCTGCACGCCGCGGAGCGGCGCGCCCAGCCCGTCCACGTACACCCGGTCGAAGATCGCGCCGACGACGTGGAAGGCCGACACCTGGTTGGGCCCCGCGTTCACCAGGTAGATCCGGATCGGTTGCCCCACCTCCACCTGGATCGGGTGCGCGGCATAGAGTCCCGCGGAGCCGTTGAAGGTCACGTGGTCGGGGGCGAGCCCGAGCATCTTGGCCCAATCGAGCTGGCGGGCGGAGTCGGGGCCCTGCGGCGCGCCCAGGTAGAACTCGCTCTGCACCAGCACGAACTCGCGCGCGGGCGCCCGCGGGGCCGCAGGGTCCACGATGAGCGCCCCGTACATCCCGTTGGCGATGTGGGCCGCCACCGGCGCGGTGCCGCAGTGGTACATGAACACCCCCGGCACCCGCGCGACGAACCGGAACGAGAGCGAGTCGCCCGGCATCACGTTGACGTACGCGCGGCTCGGCGCGATCTCCGCCGCGTGGAAGTCCATCGAGTGCGGCATCGGCGCCACGTTCACGATGGTGAAGTCCACCGTGTCGCCCACGGTCACGCGGAGCGCCGGGCCCGGCACCTGGCCGCCGAAGGTCCAGGCATCGTAGCGCACGCCGGACGCCACCGCGTGCTGGACGTGCACCGTCTCCAGGCGGATCCGGTGGACCCGCCGGGTCGAACGCGGCGGGGCGGTCGCCGAGCGGTCCACCGGCTCGGCAGAGGTGCCCACCGGAGCCTCGCCGTGGGACATCGGGGCGGGCGACGGCTCCCGGGAGGGGTCGTGCGCCTCCCGCGCCGCGGGCGCAGTGCCGTCGGCGGGCGTGCGTCGGTCGGGTGCGGGCGTGCAGGCCGGCAGGGCAACCGCAAGGATGAGGGCGATGGCGATCGGGCGCGAAGGCATCGAGCGGGTCCGTTGGATGGGGACCAGGGAAGGTACCGCCGGGGAGTTCCCGCGGTCGAGCACGATGCCCGATCGCGGTTTACGCCCCCCCCGGCGGGAGTTAGGTTGAGGCGCGCTGCCCCGTCGTCCAATGGCAGGACATGCGGCTTTGGACCGCAGAATCGTGGTTCGAGTCCACGCGGGGC
>JAICEH010000037.1 GCA_025924275.1 Gemmatimonadales bacterium
ACGGGGCCCTGCGCTTCACCGCGGTGTCGAGCGCGCCGCTGGGGGAGGCGGACCAGGTCGGCGGCCGGGTGGTGGTGCTGCGGGACGTCACGGCGGAGCGGGTGGCCGCGGACGAACGGCGCCGCTCCGAGGCGCGCTACCGCACCCTCTTCGCCTCGGCGCCGCTGGCCATCTTCACCCTCTCCGCCGAGGGCCGGTTCCTGTCGGTGAACCGGGCGGCCCTCGCCCTGGTGGGGCTGGCCCAGCCGCGCGCCGGCCTCCGGCTGCAGGAGTTCCTCGCACCCGACGAGGCGGCGCGGGTCGAGGCCGACCTCGCGCGCACCCTCGGGGGGGAGTCGCGGGAGTTCACGCTCCGCTTCCGGCGGCTCGATGGCGCGGCCCGCGAGGCGGCGCTGGTGACCGTGGCGGTGGACGAGGTGGCCGCGGGGCGCTCGGTCCTCGCCATCGCGCGCGACATCACGGACGACCGGGTGATGCGCGACCGGCTCATCCACTCCGAGAAGATGGCCGCCCTGGGCCACCTGGTGTCCGGGGTGGCCCACGAGCTCAACAACCCGCTGGCCGGCATCGCCGCACTGGCGCAGGCGCTGATGCTGGAGGAGCCGCTCGACCCGGGCGCCCGCCGCGTGCTCGAGGCGATCCGTGAGGAGGCAGGCCGCGCGGGCCGGACGGTGACCGACCTGCTCACCTTCGGCCGCCAGCGGCCGCTCCAGCGGGGGCCCACCGACCTGAACGCGGTGCTGCGGGACATCTTCCTGGTCCGGCCGCCGGGTGGTGCCGCCTTCCGGCTCGACCTGGAGCCCGGCCTGCCCGAGGTGGACGCCGACGCCGACCAGCTCCGGCAGGTGATCCAGAACCTCCTGGGCAATGCCGAGTACGCCATGCGCGACGGCGCCGCCCGGGGACGGGTGGCCACCTGGTCCACGCCCTCCGCCGTGGGGCTGGCGGTGGAGGACGAGGGCACCGGCATCCCCCCCGAGGCGCTGGCGCACGTCTTCGAGCCCTTCTTCACCACCAAGGGTGGCGACGGGTCGGGGCTCGGGCTCTCCATCTCCCACGGCATCGTGCGGGCCCACGGCGGCGAGATCCGCGCCCAGAACCGCCCCGAGGGCGGCGCCCGCGTCTGGTTCGAACTGCCCCGGCCGGGGGCCCAATGACGCACTCCACGAGGCGATGATGACCGGTTCCGTCCTGCTCATTGACGACGACGCAGATGTCCTGCGCGCGGTGGGCAACTACTTCGAGGAGATCGGTTATGAGGTGGCCCGCGAGCTCACCGGCGAGGCCGGGATCGCCACCTTCGCCCGCTACCGGCCCGAGGTGGTCCTGCTCGACCTGCACCTTCCCGGCATCGACGGCCTGCAGGTGCTCCAGCGGCTGCGGGAGAACGACGCGGCGGTGATCCTGCTGACCGGCGACAGCGACGTGCCCACGGCGGTGAAGGCGATGCAGCTCGGGGCGGAGAACTTCCTCACCAAGCCGGTGGACATGGCGCACCTCGCGGCCGCCACGGCGCGGGTGGCGGACAAGACCCGGCTCCGCCGGGTCAATCGCGCCCTGCTGGAGCGGACCGCCACCGGGGAGGGCCTCGATACCCTCGGCGTGTCGCCCGCGATGCGGGACATCGCCCACCAGGTGTCGCTCCTCGCCCAGAGCGACCGCACCACGGTGCTGCTCGAGGGGGAGAGCGGCACCGGCAAGGGCTGGGTGGCCCGGATCATCCACGACCAGGGGCCGAGGCGCCACGGCCCGTTCGTCGAGGTCAACTGCGCCGGGCTCACCGCCACGTTCCTGGACTCCGAGCTGTTCGGCCACGAGAAGGGCGCCTTCACCGATGCCAAGGACCGGAAGCAGGGGCTCTTCGAGATCGCCGACGGCGGGAGCATCTTCCTCGACGAGATCGGCGACCTCGCCCCCGAGCTCCAGCCCAAGCTCCTCAAGGTGCTGGAGACCAAGACGTTCCGGCGGCTGGGCGGCACCCGCGAGCTCACGGTGGACGTGCGCCTCGTGGCCGCGACCAACAAGGACCTGCGGGCGGAGGTCGAGGCCGGGCGGTTCCGGGAGGACCTGCTCTACCGGCTGAGCGTGATGCCGCTCCGGCTCCCGGCGGTCCGGGACCGGCCCCGCGAGGACCGGCTCGCCCTCCTCACGCGGTTGCTGGCCGACCTGCGCGACCAGCTCCCGGAGGCGCCGCACACGATCACGCCCGACGCCCTCGACCGGCTCCTGGCGCACGAGTGGAAGGGCAACGTGCGGGAGATGCGCAACGTGCTCGAGCGCGCCCTGATCCTCGGCCGGGGGCAGGAGGCGGTGGCGGTGGAGCACCTCCCGGGCGAGTTCCGCGCGCGCGCGGGCGCCGGGGACCGGCGCCACACCCCGCTCACCCTGGACGACCTGGAGCGGCAGCACATCGAGCGGACGCTGCGCTACCATTCGGGCAACCGCACGCGGTCGGCCCAGGAGCTGGGGATCTCGCGCGCCACGCTGATCAACAAGATCAAGCGCTACGGCATCACCGCCTGACCCGGGGGGGCCGGATGGCCGAGCTTCACGAGCACGACGCGATGACCTGCCGCAGCTGCGGGCGCGAGGAGCGCGCCTCCGAGGGCTACCCCTGCGCCAACTGCGGGACCTTTCTCTGCCTGGTCTGCACCTTCCGCGGGGTGACCCGCTGCGCCCGGTGCCGCGGCGTGCCGCTGGCCGACGCGCCGGTGCCGGAGGGCGGTCCGCGGTGACGCCACGGCGGCTGGTCCTGTTCGACATCGACGGGACGCTGCTCCACTCGGGCGGGGCGGGCCGCCGCGCCATCCGGGCGGCGCTCCGCGAGTGGCTGCCGGAGGACGAGCCCTTCACCCGCGTGCGCTTCGACGGCAAGACCGACCCGCAGATCGTCGCGGAGCTGTTCGCGGCCGCGGGCGATCCCGACCCGACCGAGCCGGCGCGGATCGCGGCGGTGTGCCGGCGGTACGTGGGCGCGCTGGAGCGGGAGCTGGCCGGGGGAGGCCCGGCTTCGGGCCTCTATCCCGGCGTCACGGAGCTGCTGGCCCGGCTCGAGGCCGAGGCGGGAGTGGTGCTCGGGCTCCTTACGGGGAACATCGCCGCCGGCGCGGACCTCAAGCTGCGGGCGGCAGGCCTCGATCCCGGCCGCTTCCGGCTCGGCGCCTACGGCTCCGACTCCGCCCATCGCCCCGACCTGCCCGCCGTGGCCGCGCGGCGCGCCGAACCGCACTTCGGCCGCGCGCCCCGGGGAGCGGAGGTCGTGATCGTCGGCGACACGCCGGCCGACGTCACCTGCGGACGCGGCATCGGCGCCCGCGCGATCGGGGTGGGCACCGGAGCCTATGCGCCCGCCGAGCTCGCCGAGGCGGGGGCGCACGCCGCCTTCGCCACGCTGGCCGGGGTGGAGGCGGTGATGGAGGCGATCCTCGGATGACGGCCGCTCCGGCCATCCCCGAGCTCGGGCCCGCGCTGGGGCGCCTCACCGGGCCCGGTACCGGCGGCCTCGCCGCCGCCCGGCTCGGCCTGGTGACCAGCCTCTTCGAAGCCGCCGCCGCCGCCCGCGCAGGCGACGTCACGGTCCTCGGCCCCGCTGCCTGGCGCGCGCGGTGGGAGGCGGGGGTCGGAGCCGCCGCGAAGGTGGTCGCGGCGGAGGCCGAGGCGGCGCTCGCCGCCGCGGCGGCCGAGGCGCGGATGCCGGCCCGGCTCCGGAACGCGCTGCCGCTCAGCGAGACCGAGCAGCGTGGCATTGCCGCACGGCTCGGCTCCGAGGGCGCCCAGTTCCTCCGCGCGCTCGAAGGGCTCGGCCCCGCCGACGCACCAGGGTGGGAGGAGCGGATCCTCGGTGTCACGCGCACCCTCGAGGCGGCCTGGCTGTCGCTGGAGTCGGCGGCGGAGGAGGAGCGGCAGCGATGGGCCGCCGAGGCGGCGCGGGTGCGGCAGTGGCGACGGCCACGGTGGCCCGCCCTGCTGCTGGTTGCGGGCCTGCTCGGTGCGGCGGCCTGGGTCGGGCTGGCGCTGGGTGGGTGGGTGCCCGCGGGTCCGCTCGCTCCGCTCCGCGACTGGCTGCTGGCATTGCCGTGAGCCTGGTGGCCCTGGGCCTCGACCTCGTGGACCTCGCGCGAGCCGCGCGCCTGATGGCGCGCCACGGGCCGCGGGCGATGGAGCGCCTCCTCACGCCCGCGGAGCGGGCCGACCTGGCCACCCGGTCCGATCCGATCCCGGGCTTCGCCGCCCGGCTCGCGGCGAAGGAGGCGGGCTGGAAGGCGCTCCAGGTGCTGCCGGAGGCCAGCGGCGTCGGCTGGCAGGACCTCGAGGTGGTGCGGGGGCCCGATGGCCGGCCCACGCTCAGGGCCCACGGCCGCGCGCGGCAGATCCTCCTGGGCCGGAACCTCGTGCTGCACCTCTCGCTCACCCACAGTCCCACGGCGGCCGCGGCAGTGGTCGCCCTGTCGACCGACTGGGACCGTCCGGCCCTTTCAAATCCGAGCGGGGTTCCCTAGTTTCATCCAGGCCGTCAAACTGGATGAAAATGGTTCTCACCATCCCGCCTGGGGCGCTGGGAGTTCTCGCCGCCCTCAGTCTCGCCCTCCCGACCCCGGCGAGCGCGCAGGACAGCACCAATGCCGCCCGGCGCGTGTTCGCCGCCGCCAGTCTCGCCGCCGAGGAATACGCGGTGGGCGTGGCCGGGGGGCGAGTCATATCGGTCGCCGAGGTGGAGGAGGCGCGCCTCTTCATCGGGGAGGCGCGACGGACCGCGGCGGGCCTGCCGGCCGGCCTGCGCGCGGCGTCGGAAGCGGGGCTGGACGCGATGCTGTCCCTGGTCGAGCGGACGGCGCCGCCGGAGTCGGTGGAAGTTCTGGCCCGCCGGCTCGGCGAGGCGCTCGCGGCCGGGGTGGGAGCCTCGCTGGAGCCGGTGCCCGAGTGGGCGCTGTCGCTGGACCGGGGGCGGGATCTCTACGCCGCCGCGTGCGCGAGCTGCCACGGGGCCGAAGGCGGGGGCGATGGGCCGGCCGCGGCGGGGCAGACCCCGGTGCCCGCCAACCTCACCGACCGGGCCCTGCTCGCCGGCAGCTCGCCGCTCGACTTCTACCGCCGCGTGACGTTGGGTGTCGCGGGCACGACGATGCCCAGCTTCGAGGGCGCCCTGTCGGAGGAGGACCGCTGGGCGGTGGCGCTCTACGCCTCGACGCTGCGGCTGCCTCCTGCCCGGGGCAACGTGCCCGTGGACCTCGCGACCTTCGGCGCCACCGCGGCCCGGACCGACCTCGACCTGATGGCATCGCTGGGCCACGCGGGCCCGGCGGACGACGCGCTCCTGGCCCGGATCGCCGCGATCCGCCGGGCCGGGGCGGCGAGCCAGGCCACCCGGATGGCCTCGGCCTTCGACCGGGTGCGCGCCCAGCTGGCCGAGGCGGTGGCACACGGTGCTGCGGGCCGGTCCGCCGAGGCCGGATCCACGGCGCTGGCGGCCTACATGACCTTCGAGGCCCTCGAGCGGGACCTCCGTCCGCGGGAGCCGCGACTCGCCTCGGAACTGGAGCAGGCGTTCACCGGCCTCCGGCTCGACGCTCAGGGAGGCAAGCCGGCCCGCAAGCTCCGCGCTGCGGAGGTCCACCTCGTCACCCTGCTCGACCGGGCCGAGCGCGCCCTCGGCGCCGAGCGCCGGCCGGCGGACCTCTTCGTCCAGTCGTTCGTGCTGCTGGTGCGCGAGGGCCTCGAGGCGATCCTGATCGTGGGGGCCCTCCTCGCGTTCCTCGCCAGGGTCGGTGCGAGCCGGCGGGCGCGCGACGTGAAGGCGGGGATCGGTGCCGCCATCGGGGCGAGCCTGCTCACGGCGGTCCTGATCGAGACCGTGTTCCACCTCTCCCCCGCGGACCAGGAGGTCCTCGAGGGCGCCACCATGCTGCTCGCCACCGGCGTGCTCTTCTCGGTGAGCTACTGGCTCCTCACCAAGCTCGAGGTGGCGAAGTGGAATGCCTTCGTCCGGAGCCGGGTGCAGGACGCGGTGGCGGGCGGCTCCTCGCTGGCCCTCGCCTCGGTGGCGTTCCTCGCCGTCTACCGCGAGGGCTTCGAGACGGTGCTCTTCTACAAGGCGCTGTTCCTGTCGGGAGGAGGCGCGGGGGCCGCGGCCACGATGCCGATCCTCGCGGGGATGGGCGTGGCGGCCCTCGTGCTGGTGGTCCTCTACGTGGCCATCCAGCGCTTCGGCGTGCGCATCCCGCTCAAGCCGTTCTTCGGGATCACCAGCGCGTTCCTCTACGGGATGGCGTTCACCTTCGCGGGCCACGGGATCGCGGAGCTGCAGGCCGGGGGCTTCGTCGGGACCACCGTGATTCCCTGGCTTCCCCGCGCCCCGCGGCTGGGGATCTACCCGACGCTGGAGACCGCGCTGGCGCAGGGGCTCCTGGTCCTCCTCGCCCTCGCCGCCCTGGCGTGGGTGTTCCTGGTCGAGCCGCGACGGGTCGGGCGGGCCGCCGCCGGGGAGACCCGGGTTCCGGTCCCTGCCCGCTCCGGGGCAGCGGCGGTGCCCGACGTTTCCGAGCCCGTGCCCGAGCTCCTCGGGCGAGGGGAGCTCGAGCTGATCCGCTCCCTCGAGCGGATGGACGCCGACCTCGCCGAGATCCGGAGCGAGATCGCCCGGATCCGCGCGCGCCTGATCGGAGCGCCGCAGGCCTGAAACGCCCGGCGGCGACGGCAAAAGTGAACGACCCTCCGAGCCCGAGGCCCGGAGGGTCGTTCGCATGAGGTGGCAGATCGCCCCCTGATACCGCCGGCGACGTGCGGATTGCCCGTCCCGGACGTCCGACCTGCCACTTTCCCTTCGGCTCGAACCGAGCCGTCTTCACCCAATGTATAGAGCAGGTAACGTGCCAAGCCGGATCGCGCTAAAACCCAGTAGAATCAAGGGGTTAGGCGTCGAAAACGACCCCGAAATCGTCGAAGTTTCATACAGTTGCGAGCGCCAGTGCCTCAACCACTTGCGCCACAGTGAGTTACCGGACCGTCTAAGAATCAGTCAGTCAACTCGAAACTGACTGGTTGAGATACGCGCCCGGCTCCGCGGCCGGCCGGCGCGAGGTTGCGACCAGCGTGACGACGCCGATCACCACCAGGGCCAGGCTCGTCGCCTGGGCCAGGGTGAACGCGCCGAGGAAGCGGTCGTCCTTGGCCCGGAGGAACTCGATGCCGAACCGTTCGAGCCCGGCGAGCACCAGGTAGAGCCCGAAGAGCCACCCGGTGCCCTCCCGACCGATGCGGAGCCGCCAGAGCACGCCGAAGGCGAGGAGCATCAGCCCGGTTTCGTAGAGCTGGGTCGGGTGGACGGCCATCACCGTTCCCGGATCCACGCCCTCCGGCACCGGAACGCCGAAGAGGTCGCGCAGGTTGCCCGCGGTGCTCGGCGGATAACCCTGCGGGAAGCGCACCGCCCACGGCAGGTCGGTGGGATGGCCGTAGTCGTCGTTCACCAGGAAGCAGCCGATCCGGCCCAGGGCATAGGCCGCGGCGAGGGCGGGGGCAGTGAGGTGCGTGGTCCAGGCCACCGGTACCTTCCGCCAGGCGCCGGTGGCCAGCACGGCGACGGCGCCGCCGAGAAACCCGCCGTACCAGACCAGGCCGCCCCGGTCGAAGAGGCCGTCCCCGGTGAGGGCCACGTACCAGAGCTTCGCGCCCACCACGCCGCCGATCACCGCCGCCACCACGATGTCCTGGGCGTAGTTCTCGTTGAGGCGGAGCCGGCGGAGCTCGCGCCCGATCAGCCAGCCGCCCACGAGGAAGCCCACCATCATCATGATCCCGTAGCCGGTGATCTCCAGCGGCCCCAGGCGGATGATCAGGGGATAGAACGTCACGTCGGTCTCCCGGAGAGCGCCGGGAGGAGTCCCGGCAGGGGCAGGTCGTCGCGCGGCTCGAGGTCCGGGCCGCTCCGCTCGCCGCGGGCCAGCCGCCAGGCCCCGGCGGCAGCGATCATCGCCGCGTTGTCGGCGTTGAGTCGCGGGCTCGCCACGCTCACCCGGGCCCGGCCCGCCACCCGGGCGCGCATCCGGTCGGCCAGCGCCCGGCTGCAGGCCACGCCGCCGCCCAGCACCACGGTCTCGCGCCGGAAGGCCTCGGCCGCGCGGGCGGTCTTCTCCACCAGGACGTCGAGGACCGCGTCCTGGAAGCCGCGGGCCAGGTCGGCACGGTCCCGCTCGAGGTCGTCGCTCGCGCGGACGGCGCGGAGCACGGCGGTCTTGAGCCCGCTGAAGGAGAAGGCGAACCGGTCGGGGCCGTCTTCCGCCGCCTCGCGCAGCATCGGACGCGGGAAGCGGTAGCGATCGGGGTTCCCCTCCCGCGCCAGGCGCTCGACGGCCGCTCCCCCCGGATAGCCGAGGCCGAGGAGTACCGCCACCTTGTCGAAGGCCTCGCCCGCCGCATCGTCGCGGGTGGCGCCGAGCAGGGCGTAGTCGCCCCAGTCGCGGACGTCGAGGAGGAGGGTGTGCCCGCCGCTGACCAGCAGCGCGGTGAACGGCGGCACCAGTCCGGGATCCTCGAGCCGCGGGGCGAAGAGGTGCCCCTCGAGGTGGTGCACCCCGAGGAGCGGGAGACCGGTGCTCCAGGCGAGCGTCTTCCCGTAGGTCACGCCCACGAGCAGGGCGCCCACCAGCCCCGGCCCGGCCGTCACCGCGATGCCGTCCATCTCCCCGAGCGCGGTGCCGGCCTCGGCCAGCGCGCCGTCCACCACCCGCCCGATCGTCACCAGGTGCGCGCGGCTCGCGAGCTCCGGCACCACGCCCCCGAAGATGCGGTGCACGTCCTGGCTCAGGATGGCGAGCCCGGCCACGCGCGGCCGGCCGTCCTCCACCGCCACGACGGCGGCGGAGGTCTCGTCGCAGGACGTCTCGATGCCGAGGACCAGCGTCACGGGCCCCCCGGCGGTGCGGGGGGCATCCCGTCGGTCAGGTGGACGGTGACCTGGCGCGGCTGGAGGTCCTGCACCGAGACCCGCACGCCCGAGGGGAGTTCGACGTCGGCGGTGCCGAGCACCACCGTGACCGAGTCGGCGGTGACGGTATCGGGGAGGAGGCGGGTGAGGATCACGCGGGAGGCGCCGAGCTTGAGCAGTTCCCGCCGGGGGCCGACCACGGCCACGGTGACCGGGGCGAGCGGCTGGGCCAGGACCCGGCCCGCGGGCGGGCGCACCTGCAGCTCCGCGGCCACGAGCCGGCTGGCCGGCTCCTCGCCGGCGGCGAGGAGCCAGAGGACCACGGCCAGGAAGAGCGAGGTGAGCTTGAGCGGCCAGTTGCGGAGCAGGGCCGCGAGGCGCACGTCAGGCCCCACCGTCGGCGAGGAGCCGCCGGACGAGGTCCCGGTTGACGCCGGAGCTCCAGTCGTGGGCGCCGATCACCCGCCGGACGATGCGGCCCTCGCGGTCCAGCAGGAAGCTCTCCGGCACGCCCGTGGTCTGGTAGGTCCGCTGGATGCCGCCGGTGCGGTCGTGCAGGATGTCGAAGGTGAGTCCGAACTCCTCGATGAAGGCCCGCACCGCGGTGGAATCGGACTGGTCGATGCTCACCGCCACCACCCGGAACCCCTGGCCCCGGAGCGAGTCGTACGCCGCCTGCATCGCAGGCATCTCCTCGCGGCACGGCGCGCACCAGGTGGCCCAGATGTTGACGAGGGTGACGCTTCCCCGGTAGCGCTCGTGGAGCGAGACGCTGTCACCCGTGGCCAGGTCCACCGTCCGGTAGTCCGGCGCCGCGTTGCCCACCTCGACGCCGGTGATCGCCCGGCCGGCGCGTGCCAGCGCGAAGCCGCCGAGCCCGAGCCCGGCCACGAGCAGTCCGACCGCCATCCATTGCTTCGACATCATCCAGTCCTCAGGCGCGCGTTGCGCACTGGCGGCGGAGGGCCTCCACCGCGGCGGCGGGATCCGGCGCCCCGAAGACCGCCGTTCCCGCGACGAAGGTGTCCGCGCCCGCCTCCCAGGCGGGCCGGATGGTGGCGACGGTGATGCCGCCGTCCACCTCGAGGGCCGCACGGGACCCGGCCCGGTCGAGCAGGGCGCGGGCGCGGCGGATCTTCTCCGTGGCCGCCGGCAGGTAGCCCTGCCCGCCGAAGCCCGGGTTGACCGACATCACCAGCACCAGGTCCACGTCCGCCACCGTCTCCTCGAGGACCGCGAGCGGGGTGGAGGGGTTGAAGGCGAGCCCGGCGAGCATGCCATGCTCGCGAACCGCCGCCAGGTGCCGCTGCACGTGCACGGTGGCGTCGGGGTGGAACGCGAACACGCCCACGCCGAGCTCCGCGTACTCCGAAATATAGCGCTCCGGGTGCTCGACCATCAGGTGAACGTCGAGCGGGAGCGCGGTGAGCTTGCGCAACGCCCGGATCAGCGGAGCGCCGAACGTGAGGTTGGGCACGTAGTGGCCGTCCATCACGTCCCCGTGGATCCAGTCGGCGCCGCCGGCCTCGGCCCGGGCCACCTGCTCGGCCAACCGGCCCAGGTCGGCGCTCAACACGCTCGGCGCGATGCGCACGCTCACGGCATCCCTCCCTGGCTGACGTTCAGGTCCACCGGCGCGTCCGCCGGGACGCGGGCACCGGCGGCGGGACGCTGGCCGGCGACGACGGCGCCGGGCGTGGCCGGCGGCCGCACCGCGCCCACCCGGAGCCCCGCCGCCTCGATCCGGGCCCGGGCCTCGGCCAGGGTGAGCCCGCGCACCGCGGGCACCATCCGGTCGGCCGGCCCGCGGCTCACCACGAGGGTCACCGGGGTGCCCGGCAGCTGGACCGTGCCCGCCGGGGGCCGCGTGGCCACCGCGACGCCGCCTGGCGACTGCGCGGCCGTGCTGTCGGTGCCTTCGAGGCGGAAGCCGGCCGCCTCGAGGACCTCCCGCGCGAGGCCGGCGTCGAGCTCGTGCACGTCCGGGATCGCGACCGGCTCCGGTCCCGCGCTCCGGGTGAGGCGGACGACCGCGCCGGCCTGCAGCCGCACGCCCGCGGCCGGCTCCTGCCAGGAGACGGATCCGGCGGGGGTGACCGGGCTCGGCTCGGTGCCCGCGAGCCGAGGACGGAATCCCGCCCGCTCGATGGCGGCCCTCGCCGCGGCCTCGTCGAGCCCGATCACGCCGGGCACCGGCTGGTCACCGCGCACGACGTCCCGGGGCACGAGCCACACCGCCGCCACGCCGAGCCCGAGCAGCGCGGCGAGCGCGATCGCGAGCGCCGCGCGGACCGCGGGGCCTCCCTGGCCCTCGAGCCGGAAGAGCGGGCGGTCGAACCGGCGGAACTTCAGGCGTCCCTCCGGAGGCGGGCGGCGAAGGCGCCGTCGGTGCCGTGTCGCTGGGGCAGGAGGACGAGGTCGCCAGCCGCCGAGAGATGCGCCGGGTCCGCGTCGCGCGGCGGGTCGCGCCGGAAATCGGGGTGATCAGCGAGGAAGCGCTCGACCTGGCGCTCGTTCTCCTCCGGTTCGAGCGAGCAGGTCGCGTACACCAGGATGCCCCCGCGCCGGACGACGCCCGCGGTGCCGGCGAGGAGCCGGCGCTGCAGCTCGTCCAGCGACCCGAGTGCCGCGGGCTCGATCCGCCAGCGCGCATCGGGGTGCCGGGCCAGGGTGCCGGTGCCAAGGCAGGGCGCGTCCAGCAGCACGAGGTCGGCCGAGCGGAGCGGCGGCCGGGCGGCATCGGCCAGCAGGGGCAGTTCGCGCCCCGAGCCGGCGCGGGCCAGGTTCTCGGCCAGCCGCTGCACCCGGCGCCAGCTGCGGTCGCCCGCCACGACGCGGCCGGCGACGCGACCGAGCGCGATCGTCTTGCCGCCCGGGGCGGCGCAGGCATCGTACACCAGCGAGCCGGCCTCGGGTGCCGCGAACCGCGCCACCAGCGCCTGGGACGGATCCTGCACCACGAAGGCACCCTCGGCGTATCCCGGGAGCGCCTCCGGGCGCGTGCGACCGACGACCACACCGGCACCGAAGGGGGCGGGCTCGGCCGGGAGTCCGGCCTGGTGGAGCCGGCGTGCGATGGCCTCGAGCGACTCGCGACCGGGTTGAAGCACGAGGTCGGGCCGCCGGTCGTTCCAGGCGAGGAGGGCGTCGGCGCCGGCCTCGCCGAAGCGGGTAACCCAGCGCTCCACCAGCCAGGCGGGATGCGACGCCCGCGCCCCCGGCTCGGCGCCCGCCTGGCCGTCGCCCGCCAGGGCCCGGAGGACGGCGTTGACGAAGCCGGCCGCCTTCCGCCCGCCGAGCTCGCGGGCCAGCGCCACGCTGGTGGCGACCGCGGCGTGGGGCGGCACGCGGGTCAGCCCGCCCAGCTGGTAGGCCCCGAGTCGCAGGACATCCTGGAGGTCTGCGGGCACCGCGCCCCAGCCGCGCGCCGCCCGGGGAGCCAGGCGGGCATCCAGGGTCCCGCGGGCGCGGAGGGTCCCGGCGGCGAGTTCGTGCGCCAGGCGACGGTCGGCGCCGCGGAGTCCGGCCAGGGCGTGGTCCAGGGCGGGTTCGAAGCGGTGCCCGCCGCGCACCTGGCGGAGGACCGCGAGCGCCGCGCGGCGCGGGGCCAGCCCGGCGGCGCCCGGGTCGGCGGCCACGGCCGTCACCAGGCCGGCGCGGGAGCGCGCGTCATCCGACCATGCCGCCGGTGGGCGAG
>JAICEH010000038.1 GCA_025924275.1 Gemmatimonadales bacterium
GGGCTCGCGCCCCGCCGCCACCCCCAGCCGCCCCCCCCCCTTGGTCGCCCGCGCCGGTTCCTCCCCCCCCCCTACGCGGGGGGCTCCGGCCGACACGGGCGTGCCCCCGTCGGCCTCCAGCGGGGCGTGCTCCACCTCGCCCGCCGGCCGTGCCACCTCGTCGTGCTCGTCGAAGATCTCACCCACCAGCTCCTCGAGCAGGTCCTCGAGCGAGATGATCCCCTGGGTGCCGCCGAACTCATCCAGCACCACGGCCAGGTGCCGGCGCTCGCGCTGCATGTCCACGAGGAGCGCGGCGGCGCCCCGGCTGCCGGGCGTCACCGCCACGGGGCGGACGGGGAGCGGGTCGCCCGGCCGCAGCTTGAAGAGGTCGAACGCGTGCAGCATGCCCACGATTTCGTCCAGGGTGCCCCGGTAGACCGGGAGGCGGCTGTACCCGCTCTGGGTGAACACCTGGGTGATGTCCTCCAGCGACGCCTCTTCCGCCACGGCCACCACGTCGATCCGCGGGGTCATCACGTCCCGCACGGTCCGGGCCCGGAAGGCGAGCACGCCGCCGGCCATCGCGAGCTGGTCGCGGCTCCCCACCCCTGCGGTGAGCCCCTCCCGCCATACCTCCGCCAGCGCGTCGCCGGCGTCCGCGCTGCGGGAGGGGAGCAGGAGGCGCATCAGGGCGCCGAGCGGGCGAAGCGCCGGGACGAGCAGCGCCACGGTGCGCTCCGGCCGGCCGGCCCCGAGCCGGCGCGGCAGGAGGTGGGCCGCGGCCAGGGCGGCCGGGACTCCCAGGACGGCCGCCGCCGCGAGGGCCAGCGGCCAGGTGAGCCCGGCCGCGAGTGCCGCGACCGCACCTCCGACCAGGACCGCGCCGAAGGCGGTGACGCCCGAGGCCGCAGCCAGCTGGTGTTCCGCCTCGCGGAACCACCGCGCGTCGGCCTTCCCGCCCCGCAGTTCCTGGGAGGCGGCCCGCGCGGCCGCGGCCTGGCCCACGGCGACGAGCGCCACGCCGGCGGTCGCCCCGAGCAGCGAGAGCAGGAGACCCGCCAGGAGCACGAGGAGCGTCACGGGGCCTCCGGAAGGCCCGCTGCGACCGGGGCCCGGCGCACCCGCACCCGCCGGACCCGCCGCCGGGCGACGACCTCGGGCACGAGCTCCCAGGGGCCGAGCCGGAGCGGCTCGCCCGCGCGCGGGACCCGCCCGGCCTCCGCCAGCATCAAGCCGCCCACGGTGCTCACGTCCTCGCGACCGAAATCCCACCCGATGGCGGCCTCGAGCTCGGCCAGCGGGACCCCACCCTGCACCAGCCATTCGCCATCGGGTTGCGCCGCGATCGGGGGCGCCTCCTCGACGTCGTGCTCGTCGCGGATCTCGCCGACGATCTCCTCCAGGATGTCCTCGAGCGTGACCAGCCCGGCCGTGCCGCCGAACTCGTCCACCACCACCGCGATGTGGCTCGGGCCCCGCTGGAAATCGCGCAGCTGCCGGTCGAGCGACTTGCCCTCCGGCACGAACGGCACCGGCCGGATCAGCTCGGTCCAGGGTCCTGCGCCCCCGCCCGGCGCCAACCGGCCGAGGATGTCCTTGGCGTAGAGCAGGCCGACGACGTTGTCGGGATGGCCGTCGAAGACCGGCAGCCGGGCGTGCTCGGCCCGCCGGAGGGTCGTGACCACCTCATCCTCGTCCGCGGATGCATCCACCGCGACCATGTCGATCCGCGGAGTCATCACCTCCGAGACCGAGGTGCGTGCCAGCGCGAACAGGCCGACCAGCATCTCCCGGCTCTCGCCGGCCGCGGTGGGGCGCTGGGCGCGCCGGTGGAGCCGGCGGTCGGCCCAGGCCACCATGCGGTAGAGCGGGGCGAAGGGCCCAAGGGTGCGGATCGCCACCGGGGCGAGCGCCGCCACCAGGTCCGGTGCCAGGGCGCCGAGGAGACGGGGGAGCCCGTCGGCGACCACCCAGACCAGGAGGGCGGCGACCCCCAGCCGGCCCAGGCCGGCCGCGAGCGGGTACGCCCACCAGGCGACGGCCGTCGAGGCCCCGGCGCCCGCCAGGCAGAGCAGCGCCAGGTGCGCGACGAAGAGTCGCCGCGCCGGTGGCAGCTGGTCCCCGGTGCGCCCGTGCGAGCCGGCGAAGACCCGTGGCACGCCCGAGTTCGCCTCCCCGGCGATGCCACAGAGGGCCGCCCAGAGTGCGAAGGCGAAGGCGGCGAGCGGGGCACCCACCACGCGGAGCGCTTCCATCACGCGAGCTTCCCCACGTAGCGCTCCTGCCGGCGCCACATCGGCGAACGGGTCCGGGCCCCGCCCTCCGGATGGTCCGAGCCGAGCACGTGCAGCGTGCCGTGCACCACCAGGCGGACGATCTCCTCGCGGAGCCCGAGGCCGCGAGCCCGCGCCTCGCGCGCCGCCATCCACGGGCAGACGTAGACGTCGCCGACCAGGCCGTCGGGGTCGGGGAGGGCGAAGCTGATCACGTCCGTGGGCCGGTCGTGCCCCAGGTGCTCGCGGTTGAGGCGCCGCATCGCCTCGCGGCCCAGAAAGGTCACGGAGATCCGCGCCGCCCGGCGCTCGCCCGCCAGCACGGTGGCGACGGCCCGCCGGACCAGCGCGTCGGGAACCGGGCGACGGCGGCCCTGGACCTCCACCCGGGCGTCAGCCACGCAGCGGCGCCGCCGGCGCGCCGAATTCCGGACCGAGCCCGCCCGCGGCCGCGGGGTATTCCACCCGCGGATGATGGACGCCGGCCAGGACCCGCGAGAAGGTGTCCTTGACCACGTCGAGGTCGCGGAGCGTGAGCGGCGCCTCGTCGAGCTGGCCGCTCGCGGCCTTGGCGTCCACCAGGTGGACGATGGCGGCCCGCACCCGGTCCGGGGTGCGCTCCTCGAGCGCCCGCACCCCGGCCTCGATGGAATCCCCGAGCATGACCAGGGCGGTTTCCCGCGAGCGCGGGCGCGGCCCCGGGTAGCGGAACTCGGGGGCGTCGGCCCGGATCGAGGGGTCGCGCGCCCGGGCCCGCTCCAGGAAGTAGGTGATCGGGCCGGTCCCGTGGTGCTCCGGGATGAAGGCCTGCAGCACCGGCGGGAGCCGGGCCTCCTGGGCCAGCTCGATTCCCTCCTTCACGTGGTTCCGGATGATCTGGGCCGACTGCTGCGGCTTGAGCTTGTCGTGCGGGTTGGCGGCCCCGGCCTGGTTCTCCACGTAGTACTGCGGCCGCCGGAGCTTCCCGATGTCGTGGTAATAGCAGCCGACCCGCGCCAGCAGGCCGTTGGCGCCGATGGCGTCCGCGGCGGCCTCGCACATGTTGGCCAGCATCAGGCTGTGGGCGTAGGTCCCGGGGGCCTCGGTGGCGAGCCGCCGGAGCAGCGGCCGGCTCGGGTCGGCCAGTTCCACCAGGGTGAAGTCGGTCGTGATGCGGGTAGCCCACTCCGCGACCGGGAGCGCCAGCAGCGCCAGGGCGGCGCTCGTGACCGCGGTCACCAGGCCGACGAGGCCGCTGGCGGCGATCGCACCGGGCGTCCACCCGAGCAGCAGCCCGAAGGTGACCGCGGCGAGCACATAGCCGGCCCAGGTGAACCAGACCACGCGGAAGAGGTGCGCCCGCCGCCGGACCACCCGCACCGCCAGGGCGGCAGCCGAGCCCCCGACCAGGGCGAAGTACAGCGTGCCGGCGTCCTGCAGGCTCCACTGCCGGTCGAGCAGGATCGCGAGCACCACCGCCACGATCACGCCGAGCCGGCCGTCGTAGAGCAGCGTCACCAGCAGCACGGCGAACGGGACCGGGAGCAGCTCGGGCCGGCCCGGGAACAGCCGTGCCGCGCCGGCCGCGGCGAGCACGGCGACGGCGAAGAGCACGGCCAGGAACGCCATCTGCCGCAGGTCGTCCCAGGTCTCCCGCCGGTAGAGCGCGAGGAGCAGCCAGCAGAAGCTCAGGATGGTGAGGTTGTAGAGGAAGGGGGCCAGCCCGTTGCGGAGGAGCCCGGTGCGCGCCGCCATCCGTTCCTCGACGGCGTGGAGCGCCAGCAGCTTCTCCCGGGCCGACTCGGACACCGCCTGGCGCTCGGCGACGATCCGCTCCCCGGCCCGCACCACCGCCTTCACGCTGTCCACCGCCGCCCGCGCCTCGGTCCGGCGCGTCCCGGTCTCCGCCGCATCGGGCACGATGGAGGGACGGAACGCGGCGGCCGCGAGCCGGCGGAACACCCCCCGGGCCTCCTCCCCGCGCACCCGCGGAAGCGCCCGGTCCGCGCGGTCGACGAAGTCGGCGAAGGTGAGCACCGAGTCCCGCTCCACCACCCGTTCCTGTCCGGCGACCAGCAGCACGATCTCGTCGCTGGGCTCGGCCAGGATCACGCCCGCGTCGGCCACGCCCTCGCCGAGGTGGCGGGTGAGGAAGCCGTCCAGCGCGTCGCGGATCACGCGCCGGCGGGCGGGCGCCGCCAGCCACGCGCGCTCCTCCGCACCCAGCGGCGGCACGGCACCCACGCTGTCGGGCGCGGCGGCCAGCAGCCGGTCGAGCGCCGCCCGGCTGGAATCGAGCGCCGACGGCACGAAGCGGTACACCGGGCGGACGGCCCGGGCCCGGGCGTCGGCGTCCCGCGCGAGCTCCTCGGCCGATTTCCGGACCTCGAAGCTGACCGGCGCGATCACGTCACGATCGGCGACCTCGCCCGCCGCGAAGACCGGCGTGCCCGACGGCGCCGGCGCGGGGAAGGCGAGCCGCGTGACCAGCGCGACCCCGGCCAGGAGGGCCCAGCGCACGGCGTGATCCCGGGGGCGGAGCCGGCCGCGCCCGTGCCGGGGAGCGTCCGCGGGGAAGGTGACCGCGGGGTCGCTCACCCCCCCTGGTCCTCCTGGTACGCCCGGATGATCTCCCGGACGATCCGGTGGCGCACCACGTCGGTGTCCTGGAAGTACTGGAAGGCGATGCCCTCGATCCCGGGGAGGATCCGCTCGATCTGGACCAGGCCGGAGTCCTCGCGTCGGGGCAGGTCGATCTGGGTCTTGTCCCCCGTGACCACGGCGCGGCTGGCCACGCCCAGGCGCGTGAGGAACATCTTCATCTGCGCCCCCGTGGCGTTCTGCGCCTCATCCAGGATGATGAAGGCGTCCGAGAGCGTGCGGCCGCGCATGTAGGCCAGGGGGGCGATCTCGATGGTCCGGCTCTCGAGCGCCTTCTGCACCCGGTCGTGCGGCATCATCTCGTCGAGCGCGTCGTACAGCGGCCGGAGGTAGGGGTCCACCTTCGCCTGCAGGTCGCCGGGGAGGAAGCCCAGCGACTCGCCGGCCTCGACCGCCGGGCGGGCGAGGATGATGCGCCGCACCTGCTTGCGCGAGAGCGCCTCGACTGCCTTCGCGACGGCCAGGTAAGTCTTGCCCGTGCCTGCCGGCCCGATCCCCACCACCACGTCGTTGGCCGAGATCGCCTGCAGGTACTCGCGCTGGCCCGGGGTCTTCGGCACGATCGCGCGGCGGAGGCCGGGCAGCACGATCTTGCCGTCCGCCACGGGGAGTTCCGGTGGCGGGCCTTCCGAGGCGAGCCGGAAGACGTCCTCCGGGGCCACCGCCTCCCCCATCCGCGCCAGGTCCACCAACCCCTGCACCACCGGCAGCGACCGCTCGACCGCTTCCGCAGCCCCGGTGACGAGCAGCGTGTCGCCGCGCAGCGTGGCGCGGATGCCCAGCGCCCGCTGCAGCTCGAGCAGGTTCGCGTCGTTCACCCCGGCGAGCAGCAGGGGGTCGGCGCCCTCGATGGAGAGTCGGCTGGTGGTGTCGTCGGTCAAGGGCTGCTCGCGGGTCGCGGGACGGGGGTCAGGGATCGGATGGGCCGCGCGCGCTCACGGCGTGCCCTCGGTGACCGCGAGGTGCAGCGCGCGGAGGTCCGCCGGGTCGATCGGCGCGGGGGCGCCCTCGAACAGCGCGCGCGCCGCGGTCGTCTTCGGGAAGGCGATGACGTCGCGGAGCGACGTGGCGCCGGCCAGGAGCATCACGATGCGGTCCATGCCAAGCGCAAAGCCGCCGTGCGGGGGCGCCCCGCTCGCCAGGCCGTCGAGCAGGAACCCGAACCGGCGCCGCTGGTCCTCGTCCGGGATGTCGAGGAGGCGGAGGATGCGCCGCTGTACCGCGGGGTCCGTGATGCGGATCGACCCGCTGCCCAGCTCGTTCCCGTTGTACACCACGTCGTAGTGGAGGGCGTGGCAGGCCCCGGGATCGGCGTCGAGCCGCCCCAGGTCATCCGGATGCGGCGCGGTGAACGGGTGGTGCGCCGGCACGTAGCGGCCGGTGCCCGGGTCCCGCTCGAAGAGCGGGAAATCCACCACCCAGGCGAACGCGTGCGCCGTGGCCGGCGCCGCGTCGGGACGGCGGCCCAGTGCGGTGCGGACCGCGTGAAGCGCGGCGGACGTCGCCGGGTCGGCGCCGGGCACCGCGAGGAGCAGGGAACCGGGCCGGGCATCCACCCGCCCCAGGAGCGCGGTGCCCAGCGCCTTGACCCCCTGCCCTTCCCAGCCCTCGGCCCCGCGCCGCGCCCACGCCAGCCCCCCCGCTCCGGCGCCCTTGGCCAGCGCGGCGAGGCCGTCGAGCTCCTTCCGCGAGAGGTCCCCCTCGAACCGGATGGACCGGAGTCGGCCGCCCGCGGCGAGGACGTCCCGCACGAACGGCGCGGCGTCCTCCCCGACGAGCGGGGAGAGGTCCCGGAGTTCGAGCCCGAACCGCAGGTCCGGCTTGTCGATCCCGTAGCGCTCGAGGGCGTCCCGCCAGGCGAGCTGGGGAAACGGCGAAGGAACCGTGACGCCGGCCTCGGCCCAGAGGTCCACCAGGACCCGCTCCACGATGGCCTGGACGTCCTCCGCTGCGACGAATGACGCCTCCAGGTCGATCTGGGTGAACTCCGGCTGCCGATCGGCCCGCAGATCCTCGTCCCGGAAGCACCGCGCGACCTGGAAGTACCGGTCGTACCCGGCGACCATCAGCAGCTGCTTGTAGAGCTGCGGGGACTGGGGCAACGCGTAGAATTCGCCCGGGTGGATCCGGCTGGGCACCAGGTAGTCGCGGGCCCCCTCGGGGGTGGGCTTGGTGAGGATCGGGGTCTCGATCTCGAGGAAGCCAAGGTCCGACAGCGTCCGCCGGGCGCGCTGGGTCAACCGGTGGCGGAGCACGAGGTTCCGCTGGAGCTCCGGGCGCCGGAGATCGAGGATGCGGTGGCGGAGCCGGAGGTCCTCGGCGGCGAGCTCCTCGCCGGGCAGGCGCGCGACCGGAATGGCCGGAGTCGCCGCGGGACCGACCACCCGGAACCCGGAGACGCGCACCTCCACCTCACGGCTCGCCATCGTCACGTCCCGGCCGCGCTCCAGCCGCTCGGCGACCTCGCCGTCCACGAGGACCACGGTCTCCGGACCAGCCGCGTGCGCCGCGGCCAGTGCCTCGGCCGGCGTCCAGCGCGGGTCCAGGGCCAGCTGCACCAGCCCGGCGCGGTCGCGCAGGTCGAGGAAGAGGAGACCGCCGAGGTCGCGCCGCCGGTGCACCCAGCCGCCCAGCCGGACGGCCCGGCCCGCGTCGGCCAGGGTGAGGGCGCCGCAAAGATCGGTGCGCAGGGACGTCGCCTCGGCGGACACTCAGGGCTCCTCGGATTCGCGGATGATGGCGGCGAAGCTGGCGGCACTCTCGGCCTCGAGCAGGCGGGCCCGGAGGTCGCTCCGCTGGGCCAGCCGCGCGATCCGGCCCAGGGCCTGGACGTGACGACCGGCATCCGCCGGCGGGCCCACGACCAGGAACACCAACCGCACCGGCTCGCCGTCGGCCGCCTCGAACGGGATGGGCAGGTCGGTGCGTCCGGCCACGACCGTGAGGCCCTTCACCGCGGCGGACCGCCCGTGCGGCACGGCAACGCCGTGGCCGATGCCGGTGCTGAGCACCGCTTCACGCTCCTCCACCGCGTCGCGGAGGAGCACCGGATCGCCCCCATCCCGGGCGGCCAGGAACTCCGTCATCTCGCGGAGCAGGCTGGGCTTGTCGGTGGACAGGATCGGCAGCCGGACATGGTCGGCCGGGAGGAATTCGCTCAGCAGCACGGCATCCGCGCGGCGGGTTCGGCGGAAACGTAACCGGCGCCGCGGGGACCGGCAAGCAATTCAGGGAACGTCAGTTACACGCTCCGGCCGGGGGTGTATCTTTGGCGGCGTGAGCGCCACGTCCGTGCCCGCCGTCCGCAACCTCCTCGACGTCCCACCCGCCGCCGCGCGCGAGGCGCTCGAGGCCTGGGCCCGGGGCCGCGGTCTCCCCTCGTGGCGCGCGAGCCAGGTTCACCGCCGGCTCTGGGTCCAGCCGGTGGCAGCCTGGGCCGACGCGACCGAGCTCCCGAAGCCGCTCCGCGAGGCGCTCGAGGGCGAGTTCCCCCTGCCCCGGCTCCGGCCGGAGGTCGTCCAGCAGTCCGCGGACGGGACCCGCAAGTACCTCTGGCGCCTCGCCGACGGGGAAGCCGTCGAGTCGGTCCTGATCCCCTCGGGCAAGCGCCGCACCCTCTGCATCTCATCCCAGGCGGGCTGCGCGCTCGGGTGCGTCTTCTGCGCCACGGGTCGGATGGGCTTCCGGCGCAATCTCGCCGCGTGGGAGATCGCGGCCCAGGTCCGGGAGCTGGTCGTGCGGGACCCGGCGGACAAGCCCACCAACATCGTCTTCATGGGGATGGGGGAACCGCTCCTCAACTGGGAGCAGGTGGACACCGCACTCACGATCCTCAACCAACCCGAGGGCTTCGGCATCGGCGCGCGCCACATCACCGTCTCCACGGTGGGCATCCTGCCGGGGATGGTGAAGCTCGCCGCCCGTCCGGAGCAGTTCCGCCTCGCGATCTCGCTGCATTCCCCCGATCCCGAGGCGCGACTCGGGCTGATGCCGGTGGAGAAGAAGTACCGGCTGGCGGCGGTGCTCGAGGCCGCCCGGGCGTTCCGGAAGCGGGTCACCTTCGAGTACGTGCTGATCGCCGGGCGGAACGACCGGGACGGCGACGCCGACCAGCTTGCCCGCCTCGCGCGGCCGCTTGGCGCCCTGGTGAACCTGCTGCCGCTCCATCCCGGCGGCTCGCCCGGGCTCGTGCCGTCGGACGGGGGGCGGATCCGGCGATTCGCCGACCGGCTCCGGAATCAGGGCATCGAGGCGGTGGTCCGCCGAAGCCGCGGCCTGGACATCGACGCGGCCTGCGGCCAGCTCCACGTCAAGCTGGAGCCGAAGCGGGGGCGTGGGGCCCCGGTGGCCCGGTGACGTTATGACTTGACGAAATGTCAAGTGTGCTTTACATTGGCCGGCAACCCAATCCGGGAGCCGTCCATGACCACCTCGCCCGCCGCACCCCGGTCAACCGGCGACCGGACCCTTTTCGCCATCGGCGTCACGTGGTTCCTCGCCTTCGCGGTCGCCCGGCTGGTGCTGGAGCAGCCCGATCTCGCCCGGTCGCTCCGGCTGGCGGCAGCCCTGCTGCCCGTGCCCCTCTTTGCAGCCTTCCTCTTCCGGTTTGTCCGATCGCTCCGGGATACCGACGAACTCGAGCGCCGCATCCACCTCGAGGCCCTCGCGGTCGCCTTCCCGCTCGCGATCCTCCTGCTGCAGACCCTCGGCCTCCTGGAACGGGCGGTGGGCCTCAAGTACGAGGACTGGAGCTACGGCCACGTCTGGGCCTACCTGCCGCTCTTCTACCTGATCGGTCTCGTGGTTGCGCGGCGGCGATACGCGTGAGAAACCGGCTGCGTGTCCTGCGGGCGGAGCGCGGGTGGTCGCAGGCGGACCTCGCGGACCGGCTGGGCGTCTCGCGCCAGACGGTGAACGCCATCGAGACGGAAAAGTACGACCCGTCGCTGCCGCTGGCCTTCGCGATGGCAAGGCTCTTCGACCGGCCGATCGAGGCCATCTTCGAGCCGGCGTGAGGCCGCGCGAAGGGTGACTTCCGACGCCCGGGGCCGGCTGACGGAGGTCTTTCGCGCGGCGGTGGCATCGGTGGCGCCGGCGCGGGTGGTCGCCGGGGCGCTCGACCGCCTCCCCCCGCCGACCAGGTCCCCTCATCTCTTCGCCCTGGGCAAGGCGGCCCCGGCCATGGCCGCCGCGGCCGAGGCGTGGCTCCGCGCGCGAGGCCTCGGGGTGGCCGGAGGCGTCGTGGCCCACGCCGGCGCCGGGGGCACCCCGGGCCCCCTGGCGCACCGCCGGTGGGTCGCCGGCGATCATCCGCTGCCGGGGCCAGGGTCCGCCGCGGCGGCCAGCGCGGTCGCCGAGTCCGTGGCCCGGGTTCAGCCAGGCGACGATGTGCTCGTCCTCGTGTCGGGAGGAACCTCGAGCGTGATCGCCGCGCCGGCTCAGGGCGCCGCGGACTCCGACCTCCCGGGGCTCTTCGCTCGACTGCTCGCGTCCGGCGCCGACGTGCGGGAGGTGAACGCGGCCCGGCGGCAGGTGCTCCGCTGGGGCGGGGGCCGGCTGGCGGAGGCGCTCGGGGCGGCCCAGGTGCGCTGCGTGGTACTGAGCGACGTGCCCGGCGGCGGCCCCCACGAGGTCGGTTCCGGACCCTGCGACCATCCCGGCGTCGCGACCGCGGTCGCGGCCGGCAACCGCGACGCCCTGGCCGGGGCGGCGGTGGCGGCGAGAGCGCTGGGCTGGGACGCCGCGACGGCGGCGGAGGATCTCCGGGGCGAGGCCGCCGAGTGCGGCCGGCGGCTCGCAGGGCACCTGGCCGGGTTGGCGGGGAGGGATCGCGGCCGGGTCGCGCGCTGCCTCATCTGGGGCGGGGAGACCACGGTCCGTCTGGGGCCCGCCCCCGGCCGGGGAGGCCGGAGCCAGGAGCTGGCGCTGGCTGCGGCGGCCGAGCTGGATGGCCGCGAGGCCGGGGCACGCGTGGTGCTGCTCGCGGCCGGCACCGATGGCCGCGACGGCCCGACCGATGCCGCCGGGGCCGTGGTCGACGGGACCAGCTGGGGGGCGATGGCGGCTGCGCGGACGGACCCGGCGGGGCGCCTCGCCCGGCACGACGCCTACCCGGCGCTCGCCACCATCGGCGCCCTGCTCCCCCAGGAACCCACGGACACCAACGTCGCGGATCTCGTGCTCGGACTGGTCCGGCCGCCCTGAGGGCGGGAGCTCAGCTGGCCGCGCGCAGCGGTCGCACCGCCGGCTGGAACTGCTGCGCCTCCGTGCTCTCCCCCAGGGCCAGCGTGGAGGCCGCGCCCCCCGCGATCGTCTGCATCACCTCGTCGAAGTACCCCGTGCCCACCTCGCGCTGGTGGCGCGTGGCAGTGTAACCGTGGGCCTCGGCGGCGAATTCGGCGTCCTGCAGCTCTGCGTACGCGCTCATCCCCCGCGAGCGGTAGTCGCGGGCCAGCTCGAACATCCCGTGGTTGAGGGCATGGAACCCGGCGAGGGTGACGAACTGGAAGCGGTAGCCCATCGCGCCGAGCTCGCGCTGGAACCGCGCGATGGTGGCGTCGTCCAGGTGCTTCCGCCAGTTGAACGAGGGCGAGCAGTTGTACGCCAGGCGCTTGCCCGGGAACCGCCGGTGCACCGCCTCGGCGAACGCGCGCGCCTCCGCCAGGTCGGGCGTCGAGGTCTCCATCCAGAGCAGGTCGGCGTAGGGCGCGTAGGCGAGTCCGCGCGCGATGGCCATCTCGAGGCCGCCGGTGATGCGGTGGAAGCCCTCGGGCGTCCGCTCCCCGGTGAGGAAGGGCCGGTCGCGCTCGTCGACGTCCGAGGTGATGAGCCGGGCGCTCCCGGCGTCGGTGCGCGCGACGACGATCGTGGGCACGTCCAGCACGTCGGCCGCCAACCGGGCCGCCACCAGGGTGCGGATGAACTGCCCGGTGGGGAGCAGCACCTTGCCGCCGAGGTGGCCGCACTTCTTCTCCGAGGAGAGCTGGTCCTCGAAATGGACCGCCGCCGCCCCCGCCTCGATCATCGCCTTCATCAGCTCGAAGGCGTTGAGCGGCCCGCCGAAGCCGGCCTCGGCATCGGCCACGATCGGCGCCAACCAGTAGCGCTCCGCCCGCCCCTTCTCGGCCCGCTCGATCTCGTCGGCCCGGAGCAGTGCCTGGTTGAGCCGCCGCACCACGGCCGGCACCGAGTTCGCGGGGTAGAGCGACTGGTCGGGATAGGTCTGGCCCGCGAGGTTGGCGTCGGCGGCCACCTGCCAGCCGCTCAGGTAGATCGCCTCGAGGCCGGCGCGGACCTGTTGCACCGCCTGGTTGCCGGTGAGCGCCCCGAGCGCGGGGACGAACTCGCGGGTCTCGAGCAGTTCCCAGAGCCGGGCGGCGCCGAGCTCCGCGATCGTGTGGGCGATGCGCACCGAGGGGCGGAGGCGATCCACCGCCGCCGCCTCGTACGGGCGCACGATCCCGGCGAAGCGGCCGGCAGGCAGGGCGGGAATGGTGGTCGGTGCGATCATCGGTCGGCTCCGGTGTCGACGGGGTCGAGTTGGTCGTAGGCGGCCAGCGTCAGGAACTCCTCGCACTCGGGCGCGGTGGCGAGCCGCTCGAAGAGCTCCGCGGCGGCGGCGAACCGCCCGCCCCGGAACGCCTCGGGACCCACCTCTCCCTCGATCACCCGCAGTTCATCCTGCATCAC
>JAICEH010000039.1 GCA_025924275.1 Gemmatimonadales bacterium
CCGGGGCCAGTCCTGCTGCGCCGCGGCGTCCTGCATGGTCTCGGTGAGCAGGATCGGGTGGTCGGGGAACCGCCGCGCGATGGTGGCGAGCGTCTCCCGCGCGCGGTCGAACCTCCCACCGAGCACCTGGGCACCGTGGATCCCGAAGTACAGGTTCGCAATGGTGGAGTCGAGCGCCGCCGCCTGCAGCAAGAGACTCTCCGCCTGCGCGAACTGCCGGGAATCCCGGTAGACGAGGGCCAGGTTGTTGAGCGCCGGGACGTTGTCAGGATACCGCGCCACCACTTCGCCATAGATCCGGATCGCGGTGGGGTAATCCGCCCCGCCGTACGCCCGGCTCGCGAGGAGGAATGCTCGCTCGAGGAACGGCAGTCGCGACGCGTTCGCGGCTGCGTGGTCCACGGCGGAGAAGGCGCGGCCATTGTCGCCGATCGAGGCGTACGCCATCCCCAGGGCGAGGTACGCGCTCGCGAATCCGGTGTCGGCCGCGATCGCCGCCCGGAACCGGTCGATGGCGGCGGTGCGTTCGCCCAGCCGCACCAGCCGCTGCGCCTCGGTATACTGCCGCAGCGCCGCGAGGGAGGGCGTCGTCGCCTGGTCCAGGCTCGGCATCCGCTCCAGCTCCTGGAGCGATTCACCGATTCGGCGCCGGAGGGCCTTGCTGGCGCGGTCCACGGCCAGGATGAGCTGGGAGGAATCCGCGGCGGTCTCCCGGACGGTGGCCAGGGCCTCCCCGCCCCGCGCCGCCACCAGTTCGACGTTCACGGTGTAGGCGCCGGCCAGCCGGGCCAGGCTTCCGGTGACGATCGCCTTCACGCCCTCCCTGACCGCCAGTTCCCGCGCCAGCGCGTCATCCAGCACCGCGTCGGGCGACTGCTGCATCCGCTCCAGCGACGCCCGTGCCTGCCGCACCGTGAGGACCCGGACCACCGGCGATTGGCCCAGGTCGATCCGGAACGCCTCGGTCACGGCGGCGGTGAGCGCGGCGTCGCCCGTGCGGTCGGTGAAATCCGCCACCAGGATCCGGTCGCGGGGCGCCAGGGAGTGCTGGGCGATCAAGGTGGGATCGCCGCCGGCGAGACCCGGTCGGGTCCGGAGGAAGGCGGCGGTGAGGATGACGGCACCCACGACCGCGAGGCCGGTCGCGAGGACGGTCGTCCGGTGCCGGCGCACGAACTTTCCCGCCCGGTAGGCCGTGCGGTCCGGCCGGGCCAGCACCGGCCGGCCATCGATGTGCCGCCGGATGTCGTCGGCGAGGGCCGCCACCGAGGCGTACCGCCGTGCGGGTTCCTTCCGCAGCGCGGTGAGGACGATGGTGTCGAGGTCGCCCCGCAGGCGGCGGCTGAGCTGCCGCGCGGTGGTGGCGCCCGAGGCGGGGCCGGTGTGCCCCCGGCCCCCCCGGTCGCGCCGGTGCCCGGAGTGGTCCCCCGGCCGCGAGACCGCGGTACTGGGGCGGTCCGGTTCCGTGGTGCGCACCGCCGCCGCGATCTCCTGCGGCGTCCGGCTCGGCACCCGGTACGGCGACCGGCCGGTGAGCAGCTCGTAGAGGATCACCCCCAGGGAGTAGACGTCGCTCGCCACGGACGCGTGGAGGCCCTCGATCTGCTCCGGGCTCGCGTAATCGGGGGTGAGCAGCCGGAGCCCCGTCACCGTCGAGGTCTGCTCGTCGGGGTCGTCGTGCAGGACCTTGGCGATGCCGAAGTCGAGCAGCTTTGGCACGCCCGCCGTGGTCACCAGCGTGTTGAGCGGCTTGATGTCCCGGTGGACGACTCCCTGCTCGTGCGCGTAGGCCACGGCCTCGCACACCGGAAGGAAGAGCCGCAGGCGGTCTTCCACGCCCAGGCCGCGGCTGTCCGCGAAGGCATCGATCGGCTGCCCCTCGATGTACTCCATGGCGAAGTAGGGCAGGCCGTCGCCGGTCGAGCCCCCGTCGAGGAGCCGCGCGATGTTGGGGTGGTCGAGGGAGGCGAGGATCTGCCGCTCGGCGCGGAAGCGGGCCAGCACGCGGTCGGTGTCCATCCCCCGCTTGATCAGCTTGATCGCGACCCGCTGGGTGAACCCGCCCTCGTCCCGCTCGGCGAGGTACACGGCGCCCATCCCACCCCGACCCAGGGCCCGCACCAGGCGATAGGCCCCGACCCGCCCGCCCGGGAGCCAGGCCGTGTCGCCCGGGTCGCCCTCGCCCAGGCCGGCCGCGGCGGGTCGGTCGATGAAGCCGCCGGCGCGGTCGTGGGCTGCGAGCAGGCGCTCCACCTCGGCGCGCAGCGCGGCGTCGCCGGCGCATTCCCGCTCGAGCAGCGCCAGGCGCTCCCCAGGCTTGAGGGCGAGCGCCCGATGGAAGAGCTCCTGGAGCCGCTCCCAGCGTTCGCCGCTCACGCCCGGGGGTCCTTCCCCTCGATGGCGTCGAACAGCCACGCCCGGGCGAAGCCCCACTCCCGCTCCACCGTCGCCCCCGACACCCGGAGCACTTCGGCGATCTCCTCCGTGGTGAGTCCCCCGTAGAACTTGAGCTCCACCACCCGGCTCTTGCGCGGGTCCAGCGCCGCCAGCCGCTGCAGCGCGTCCTCCAGCGCGATCAGCTCCACGTCGGGACGGCCGGAAGGTGCATCGACCAGGCTCAGCGACACCTGCTGCGCGCCGCCGCCCCGCTTCCTCGCTGCACGGTCCCGGGCGTGGTTCACCAGCACCCGGCGCATCATGCTCGCGGCCAGGCCGAGGAACTGGGCCCGGTTGCGCCAGTCGACCCGCCGCTGGTCCACCAGTCGGAGATAGGCCTCGTGGACCAGGGCGGTGGGCTGGAGGGTGTGTCCGGTCGCCTCCCGGTCGAGATAGCGGGCCGCCACCCGGTGCAGCTCGTCATACAGGACCGGGAGCATCTGGTCGAGGCTCTGCTTGTCGTTCCGGCCCCAGTCCAGCAGCCACTGGGTGACGTCGCCTGGAGGGACCGGAGCCGCGGTTTCGTCGCGCATGCAGACCCGTCGAGGGGATCGGGAGCCGGGGCGAGCGGGGGAGATGATACGCCCCGTGGCGCCGGGCCTCAATCCCGGGGCGGGTGAGGGCCTCCCGCCCGGGCCGTGAGGGACGGCGCCGGCGGATCGGGCGTTACGGGACGGTACCCCCGCAGCACCACGCTCTCACAGGCAGGTCACGCCCCGGCGCCCCGGGAAGGAGGCAGCATGCGTTCCCGCTCTTCGTGGAGGTCCGCCTGGCTCATCGCCGGATTCGGGCTCCTGGTCGGTCTCCAGGGGTGCGATGGTTCCGGCGATGGGACCGGCCCCGGCCCCGTGGACCCCGGTCCCGGCACCGAAGCCAAGCTCCGCCTCACCGCCGTGGTGGCCGGTACCCCCATCGCCCTCGTGACGGCGGAGGTGACGGGAGCCGACATCGCCACACCCCTCCTCTTCAACCTGCCGATCACCGACGGCGTCGCGACCGGGACGGTCAAGCTCCCGCCCGGGGAGGACCGCACCATCGCGGTGCGGGCGTTCGACGATGGCGGCGAGATCACCCACGAGGGCGAGGCCACCATCGCGGTCCGTCCGGGCCCGAACCCGCCGGTGAACATCCCGCTGCGCCCCCGCGCCGGACAGGTCCCGATCACGGCGACCCTGGGGGAGTTCTCGGTGATCGTCTCGCCCGCGCTGGTGGACGTGCAGGTCGGCGTCTCCGTCCAGCTCACGGCGACCATCCTCGATGCCGAGGGCAATGACGTCCCGGGCACCGTCGAATGGGCCGTGGCCAACCCCGCCTTCGCCTCGGTGACGCCGGATGGCCTCCTCACCGGCCTGGTCGAGGGCGAGACCGCCGTCGGCGCGAGCTACGAGGGGATGGCGGGCAGCAGCACGGCCTCCGTCCTGCCGGTCGACGTGAGCGGGCTGTATGCGGGGACGGCCACCCCCGACGTGACCGGCCAGGTGATCGGCCTCGGCCTCACCCTTGGCTCGGACGTCATCCTGGGATGCACGGATCCCTGCCCTGCCTCGCTCGAGCTGGTCCAGACCAGCCCGACCACCGCGACGGGCACCATCTCGGCCGGCACGCGGAGCTTCGCCGGCGACTTCACCATCGCGCAGGTGGCCGGCGGCCTGGTCCTCACCGCACCCCCGGTGCTGGTCGGTTTCGACATCACGTTCGACTCTCCGCTCGGCACCATCGTCGCGCCCACGACCTGCACGGTCGATGGCAGCGGCGGGCTCAGCCTGGACCCGACGCCCCAGGGCCTGAGCGCGAGCGGACCCGTGACCCTCGACTGCAGCGGCTCGGGGGGCGGCTTCTCGTTCACCGCCAGCGGCTCCGTGACGCTGGACCTCATCCGCGGCGGCTGATCGCGCGGTGACATGCGGCTGCATCCGGTGGCGTCGCCCGGTGTGGGAATGGGGCGGCGCCGCCGGCCGACCGCGGCGCAATCGACCCTCTGCCTGGAGGTTGTATGTCCCGCGAAACGTGCCGGGTGAACGGGAGTGACCGGCGCCCCCCATCCGCCTCCAGCGCGCCCGCCGCGGCCGTGTTCCGGTTGGCGATGCTCGTGGTCGGCGCAGCCCTGGCTGGGTGCGCCGGCGATGGTGGCTCGGTCGCCCCGGGGCCCGGCCAGGATGCCCGGCTGGTGCTCTCCGCCAGCGTAGGCGACGAGCCGATCGACCGGTTGGCGGTCACCGTCACGGCCGATGACATCCCGGTGCCGCTCGTGTTCAACCTCGACATCGCCGATGGGGTGGCGCTCGGCACGCTGCGGCTGCCACCCGGCAGCGCCCGCACGATCCTGGTCGAGGCCTTCGATGTGGCCGGAACGGTCACCCACGACGGCAGTATGACCATTGACGTCCAGCGCGGCCAGAATCCGCCCGTGCGCATCGCCCTGTTGCCGCGCGCTGGCGACACCCCGATCGAGGTGACCCTCGCCGAGGTCACCCTGAGCGTCTCGCCGACGGCCGTGACGGTCCCCGCGGGTGGGACGGTCGCACTGGCCGCGCAGCTGCTCGACGTCGATGGGCAGCCGGTCCAGGGTACGGTCGGCTGGGGCTCGGACAACCCGGCGATCGCGACCGTCGATGCGAATGGCGTGGTCAGCGGGATCACGCCCGGCACTGCGCACGTCGTCGCGAGCCACGGGGTCCTGGCCGCGATCGCCACCGTCACGGTGACCGGTGACGGGGGATTGACCGGCGTCGAGGGCGTCGTGTCCTGGCTGGGCAATGGGCCGCTGGAGGGCATCACGGTGTTTGCCGGAAGCGAGAGTGGCCAGACGGATGCGAACGGGTACTACCTGATTCCCGGCGTGGCACCGGGCCCGGTGGAAGTCTCCACCTTCGCGATGCCGGCCTTCTGTGCCGGGGTGGACGTGCAGCAGGTGACGGTGACGGCCGGATCCCTGGCCACGGCGAACTTCAGCTACCAGTGCACCCCGGGCACGAACGGGGTTTCGAACAACGAGACGGACCTCGCGGCGGAGGCGGACTTCTGCAGCACCCACACGCCGGTCCTGACCGCGCCCGGCTTCGTCTACGGCCGGATTCTCGAGGCGGGCACCACCGAGGCAGCCGGGCCGTCGCCGAACGTGCGCGCGGAGCTCCTGGTCGGGTTCCCGGGGACGGATCCCCGCACCGACGTGGACTGGTTCCGGTTCCCCGCGGACTTCAATGCCCAGGTCGGCAATGAGGACGAGTATCGGTTCGGCCTCGCGTTTGCCGGGGTCACCCTGTCCTATGCCTTCCGGTTCTCCGTGGATGGCGGCGCGACCTGGACCTTCTGTGACACCGACGGCTCGGGTTCCGGTGCGGGGCTGACCTTCGATCCCCTGTTGACCGGCACGAGCGACATTCCCTGAGGCTGCGATGGGTCGCCCCACCCCGATGGCTCCCGTCAGGGAGCGGGGTGGGGCACCCCGGCGGCTGCGGGGACTTCCCGCGCCCCCGGCGGCGTGGCAGTTGCCGAACAAACCCCGAAGCGGCTAGATTCCCCGCGTGACCGCCCGTTTCGAGGTCGAGGCCCCCTTCCAGCCCGCCGGCGACCAGCCCCGCGCCATCGCGGAGCTGGCCGCCGGGCTGGCCCACGGCAGCCGGTACCAGACCCTGCTCGGCGTCACCGGCTCGGGGAAGACGATGACCCTCGCCAACGTCATCGCCGCGTGGGGCCGGCCCACCCTCGTGCTCTCGCACAACAAGACCCTCTCCGCCCAGCTCTACGGCGAGCTCCGCCAGTTCCTGCCGCGGAACGCCGTCGAGTACTTCGTCTCCTACTACGACTACTACCAGCCCGAGGCGTACGTCCCCCAGACCGACGTCTACATCGAGAAGGACGCGTCGATCAACGCGGACATCGAGCGGCTGCGGCTCCGCGCCACCTCCAGCCTGATGGAACGGGAGGACGTGGTCATCGTCGCCACCGTGAGTGCCATCTACGGCCTGGGCGACCCGGTGGACTACCGCAAGCTGATGGTCGGGGTGGAGCGCGGCACCAGCCCGGGGCGGGACGCCATCCTGGGCGAGCTGGTGCGCATCCAGTACAACCGGAACGACGTCGCGTTCGAGCCCGGCACCTTCCGGGTCCGGGGGGACACCGTCGAGGTGTTCCCCGCCTACGCCGAGCACGCGGTACGGATCGAGCTCTGGGGCGACGCCATCGAGCGGATCACCCGGATCGACCCGCTCACCGGGGCCGCCGTCCAGCCGATGGACCGCGCGATGATCTACCCCGCCAAGCACTTCGTCACCGAGCGGGCCAAGATCGAGCGCGCCGTGCGGCTCATCCGGGCCGAGCTGGCCGAGCGGCTCCGGGACCTCAAGGCCGCGGGCAAGCTGCTCGAGGCCCAGCGGCTCGAGAGCCGCACCACCTTCGACGTCGAGATGCTGCTCGAGGTCGGCACCTGCGCCGGCATCGAGAACTACTCCCGCCACCTGAGCGGCCGGCGCGAGGGCGAGCGCCCCGCCTGCCTCCTCGACTACTTCCCCGAGGACTACCTGGTGGTGGTGGACGAGTCGCACGTGACCCTGCCCCAGGTGGGCGGGATGTACAACGGCGACCGGGCCCGCAAGACCACCCTGGTCGAGTACGGCTTCCGGCTGCCCTCCGCCCTCGACAACCGGCCCCTCCGGTTCGACGAGTTCATGGAGCTCGTGCCCCGGATGATCAACGTCTCCGCCACCCCGGGCGAGCTCGAACTCGGGCTCTCGGAGGGCGTGGTGGTGGAGCAGGTGATCCGGCCCACCGGCCTGGTGGACCCCGAGGTGGACATCCGGCCGGTCAAGGGCCAGGTGGACGACCTGCTGCACGAGATCCGGCAGCGCGCCGGGCGGCGGGAGCGCGTGCTGGTCACGACGCTCACCAAGCGGATGGCGGAGGACCTGACCGACTACCTCCAGCAGCACGGGGTCCGGGTCCGCTACCTCCACGCCGACATCGACGCGATCGAGCGGGTGGAGATCCTCCGCGGGCTCCGGCTGGGCGACTTCGACGTCCTGGTCGGGATCAACCTGCTGCGGGAGGGGCTCGACCTCCCCGAGGTGTCGCTCGTGGCCATCCTCGACGCCGACCAGGAGGGGTTCCTCCGCTCCGACCGGTCGCTCATCCAGACGGTGGGTCGCGCCGCGCGGAACGTGAACGGCCGCGCGATCCTCTACGCCGACCGGATCACCGGCTCGATGCGCCGCGCGCTGGACGAGATGGACCGGCGCCGCGCGCTCCAGGTGGCGCACAACGCGGCCCACGGCATCATCCCGGTGTCCATCGTGAAATCGCTGGAGGAGGTGCGGCTCTCCACCCGGGTGGCGGACGCGCGCACCGCCAGGCCTGCCGAGGCCGCCGCCGCGGCGCCGGACCTGCACGACCCGGAGCGCCGGCGCGCCGCCATCGTCGCCCTCGAGGCCCAGATGCGCGAGGCCTCGGCCAACCTCGAGTTCGAGCTCGCCGCCCTGCTCCGCGACCAGATCTACGAGCTCCGCGCGGTCGACTCCCCGGACGTGAAGCGCGGCGCCCCCCGGCGGCGCGCCCGGGCCTGAGCGATGCGGCTGCTCGACGAGGCCGGGCTCGTCGCCGAGGGCGAGGCGCTGGGCCGGGCCCTGCCCCCCGGTGCGGTGGTGCTCCTCGAGGGGGAGCTGGGTGCCGGCAAGACCACCTTCGTCCGCGCGCTCGCCCGCGGGCTGGGGGTCGCCGAGGCCGCCACCAGCCCCTCCTACGCTCTGGTCCACCATTATCGCGGGCGGCGCGGCCCGGTCTTCCACCTCGACTGCTACCGGCTCCGCACCCCGGACGAGGCGGCGGACCTCGACTGGCAGGGGCTGGTGGCCGAGGGTGATGCGGTGCTGGTCGAATGGCCCGAGCGCGCCGGCGCCTGGGTGCCGCCCGCCACCCATCGGTTCCGGCTGGTGCACGTTGCCGACCCCGGCCTCCGCGGCCTGGAGCCGCTGTGACCTGGCTGGCCATCGATACCTCGGGGCGCCGGGTCGCGGTGGCCCTCGGCCAGCCCGGCCGGGTGGAAGCACACGGGGCGGCGGAGGGCCCGCGGATCCACGCGGTCCGGCTGCTTCCCCTGATCGACGAGGTGCTCGCGCGCGCGGGGATCGGCCTCGATGTCGTGACCGACCTCGCCCTCACCGACGGGCCGGGGAGCTTCACCGGACTGCGGGTCGGCGCGGCGGTGGCGAAGGCGCTGGCGCGGACCCGGGGGGTGGCCCTGCACGTCGCCCCGGCACTGCTGGCCGTGGCAGCCGCGCCGCTCCTCGAAGGGGGCCTGGTCCTGTCGGCGAGCGACGCTCTCCGCGGTGAGGTGTACGCCGGGGCGTGGGAGGTGCGGGAGGGCAGGGTGGAGCGGGTGCTCGCGCCGCGCGCGCTCCCACCGGCGGAACTCCTCGGCCGATCGCCTCGCCCGGCCGTCCTCGTCGCCGACCTGCCGGCGGGCCTCGCGGCGCCTCTGGCCGCGTGGGCCGGCGGGCTCGTCCCCCCGGGCGACGCGGCCGTGGGGCTCCTCGCCCTCGCCCCGCGGCCGGGCGCTCTCCGGCGCGTGGCGGATCCCGATGCGTGGGAGCCCGACTATGGGCGGCCCGCCGAGGCCCAGGCCCGATGGGAGGCGGCACATGGCCGAGCCCTTCCGGATCCGTCCCGCCTCGGCTGAGGACGCGGCCGCGCTGGCCGGGCTGGAGCGCCGCTGCTTCTCCGATCCGTGGTCGGCAGAGGCGTTCCGCGCGACGCTCGACACCCCCGGTGGTGGGGGCTTCGTCGCCGAGGCCGGGGCCGGGCCGGCGGGATACGTGCTCACCCTCAACGCCGGCCGGGTGGCGGAGATCCTGAACGTGGCGGTCGCCCCGGAGTACCGTCTCCGGTGGCTCGCCCGCCGGCTCGTCGCGGAGGCCGTCGCCTCGCTCGAGGGAGAGGGCGTGCGGGAGATGTTCCTCGAGGTCCGGGAATCGAACGCCGGGGCCCTTCGCCTCTACGAGGGCGCCGGCTTCGGGCGCATCGGCCGGCGGCGGAAGTACTACCGGCAACCGGCCGAGGATGCGCTGGTGCTGCGGCGGCCCCCGGCGCCTGCCGAGGCGGCATCCTGACCGTGGAGGCGGTGGAATGATGCCCGCGACGTACCGGCGGATGACATTGTCGGGGCGCGGGCTTAGGTTCGAGCCAGACACGACCACGAACTACGACCGACGGAGGTCCCCGTGAGCCGCAGTCTCAACAAGGTCCAGCTGATCGGCAACCTCGGCGCCGACCCGGAGGTCCGCAGCATCGCCAACGGGTCCCGGGTGGCGAACGTGAACCTGGCCACCAGCCGCCGCTGGAAGGGGCAGGATGGCCAGATGCAGGAGAAGACCGAGTGGCACCGCCTCGTCTTCTGGAACTCGAACTACAACAAGCTCGCCGACACCGTCGAGCGGTTCTGCAAGAAGGGCGACAAGCTCTACGTCGAGGGCAGCATCGAGTACCGGAGCTGGCAGGACAAGGAGGGGCAGACCCGCTACACGACGGAGATCCGGGTCACCGAGCTCATCCTGCTTTCCGGCCGGAGCGGGGACATCGAGGGCGAGGCCCCGGCCCCGCGGATGGCCGGCGCCTCCGCGCCGCGGAAGGCCAAGGACGAGCCGGCGGACGACTTTCCCGAGGCGCTCGACGCCGAGGACGACGACCTGCCGTTCTAGGGGGTCGGAGGTTGAAGGTCTCAGGTCGAAGGACTGCCGGAGGGGGAGGGGCGGTCCTTCGACATTCGGCTTTCGACCTTCGACCTCTCCCCCCCGCCGCACTTCCCACCCCGGTATGGCAGAATGCGAGGCGGCCGGCTCGCTTGACGAGGTGCAAGGTTTTGTCTTACAATGGGTTAGGCGGCGGGGCGGATCCTGCATCGCAGCCCCGGCGTGACGCCGCTCCACGCCTGCGGGCACCGTCCCACCGGGCGGCCCCGCAGCGGACCCGCTTGCACCAAGAGGATATGAGGAAGCCCATGCGCATCCGGACGCTCCGCCACCGGCGGTTCCCGCTCGCCGCGCTCCTCGTCGCCGCCTTGCCGGCCACCGCCGCCGCGCAGGACACGACGGTCGTGGTCGTCCAGGACCCGGCCACCTCCACGCACACGGTCCGGAAGGGGGACACCCTCTGGGACCTCGCCGGGCAGTACCTGCGCGATCCCTTCCTGTGGCCGGAGATCTACCGGATCAACACCGCCGTGGTGGAGGATCCGCACTGGATCTATCCCGGCGAGGTCCTCCGGATCCGGGCTGGCGCGGATGTGACGGCGGTTCCCGGCGCGCCGGCGATGCCGGCGGCCCCGGGCGCCCCCGGGGCCGAGCTCGGGGTGCCGCGAGGCGAAGTGGCGGCGGTGCCGGGCGCGGAGGCGGCGGCCGCGGGCGCGCAGGACTACGACAACGTGGACATGTCGCCGCTCTTCGGCCGGGCGGCCTCCAAGGAGATGGGCCTCGAGGGCTACCTCGAGCGCCCGTACCGGCCACTCCGCCGGGGCGAGTTCCACAGCGCGGGCTTCCTGACCGAGGGTCGCGACTACGCCCTGGGCCACGTGCGCGGCAACGTGCTGCCCTCCGAGCTCGCGAGTGCGGTGCGGAGCCCGGCCATCCTGCTCCACGCCCGCTTCGGCATCCGGCCCCCGTCCGAGGCGGCCTACCGGGCGGGGGATTCGCTGCTCGTGGTGCGGCAGCTCGAGGGCGTGCCGGGCTACGGCGACCTCCTGCTGCCCACCGGCATCGCAGTGGTCCGCGAGGCCGACGATCCCGAGACCGTGGCCGAGGTGGTCGAGGTCTACCAGGCGATCGAGCCGGGCGACCGCACGATTCCGCTCGAGCCGTTCCGGGCGGGCCCCGAGGCGCGGGCAGTGCCGGTCACCGACGGCGTCCGGGCCACCGTCCTGGGTGACCGCGACGGCCACCCGTTCTTCGCCACGCAGTCGGTGCTGTTCCTCGACCGGGGCTCCCGGGACAATGTGGCCCCCGGGGACATCTTCGAGGTGCGTCGCACCCCGCGGGTCCGCGACCCGCAGGCCGACACCGTGGACGACGAGCTGCTGATGATCCAGGTGGTCCGCGTGGGCGAGCGGACTGCCACCGCGGTGGTGCTGGGCGTCGGCCATCCGCGGGTGATCGCCGGAGCCTCGGCGACGCAGGTGGCCAAGCTCCCGAGCTGAGTCCCTCCGCTCCGCCGGCCCTCCCGGGGGTCGTGATGCGCCCTGTGCGGCGCGTCACGGCCCCCGCTACCTTTGGCGGACATCGTGTCTGGCGGCCGCGGCCGCCCCGGGGACCACCATCAGGAGCGATCGCGTGGGCAGGCGCGTGCTGGTGTCGGGAGGGGCGGGCTTCATCGGCTCGCACGTCGCGGAGGCCTACCTGGCGGAGGGCTGGGACGTCACGGTCCTCGACGACCTCTCGCGGGGCCGGCGGGAGCAGGTGCCTCGCGACGCCCACTTCGTCCGGGCCGACGTGCGGTCGCCCGAAGCACGGCGCGTGGTGGCCGAAGGCCGGTTCGAGGTGGTCAACCTGCAGGCCGCGCAGATCGACGTCCGGATCTCGGTCGAGCGTCCCGACGAGGACTGCGACGTGAACCTGCGCGGCCTGGTGAACCTGCTGGTCGGGGCGCGGGACGGCGGGGTCCGCCGGGTGGTCTTCGCCAGCAGCGGCGGGGTGATCTACGGGGAGGCCGAGCGGGTCCCCACCCCGGAGAGCGCGCCCAAGCAGCCCGTCTCGCCCTACGGGGTGAGCAAGCTCGCCGGCGAGCACTACCTGCGCGCCCTCGGGACCCTCTACGGCTTCGAGCCGGTGGCCCTCCGGTACGCCAACGTCTTCGGCCCGCGGCAGGACCCCCGGTCGGAGGCGGGCGTCGTTTCCATCTTCGTCTCGCGGCTCCTCGCGGGGCAGCCCCTCACGGTCTACGGCGACGGCCGCCAGACGCGGGACTACGTCTTCGTGCGGGACGTGGCGCACGCCAACCTGCTCGCGGGCACCGCGCCCGTGGCCCCGGGCGACGGGATCGACGGGTCGGGCATCAACATCGCGACCGGGGGCGAGCGGAGCGTGCTGGCGCTGGCCGCGGCGGTGGGCGCGGCGC
>JAICEH010000040.1 GCA_025924275.1 Gemmatimonadales bacterium
CCAGAGGTAGAGCCGCCGCGGGGCGAACTTGGGGTTTTGCCGGTGGGTCGGGTAGCCCTTCGCCTTGTTCACCGCGATGAGCTCCGTCGGGTAGTTCTCCCAGAGGAAACTCGCACCGGCGTAGGCTGAGAGCGCGTCGTACACGTCGGTGGGGAGCGGGGCGTACCGGAGTTCCCGCGCCACGCCCTGCGCCTCCCCGCCCACCATCCAGCGGAGGAAGTCCCGGATGGCGCGCGCCTTGGCCGCGTCGGGATTGTCCTGCTTCACCAGCAGCCAGGTGAAGCTCGCGATGGGATAGGCCGCCGGGTCCGGCGAGTCGGTGATCGACACCCGGAAGTCGGTGTCCGCGGCGAACTCCGCCCCGGCCGCGGCCGCGCTGGCCGACTCCAGCGTGGGCCGGACCGCCTGGCCCGCCCGGTTCCGCATCGACGCGTACTCCAGCTGGTTCGACAGCGCGTAGATCAGCTCGACGTACCCCAGCGAGCCCTCGAGCTGCTTCACCTGCTGGGTGACGCCCTCGTTGCCCTTGCCGCCGAGCCCGACCGGCCAGTTGACCGACGTGGCCCGGCCCACCTGCGCCAGCCAGTCCGCCGAGACCTTGCTCAGGTAGTCCACGAAGACGTAGGTCGTGCCCGACCCGTCCGACCGGTGCACCACCACGATCTCCCGGTCCGGCAGGCGGACCCCGGGATTGAGCGCCGCCAGGCGGGCGTCGTTCCACCGGGTGATCCGGCCGAGGAAGATGTCCGCCACCGCCGGGCCGTCCAGCGTGAGCGACGAGTCCAGGCCCGGCAGGTTGTAGGTCAGCACCACCGCGCCGATCACCGTCGGCAGGTGGAGCACGTTCCCCTGCAGGGCCGCCATCTGCTCGTCGTTCATCGGCCCGTCCGTCGCACCGAAGTCCACCGTGCCCTCCGAGAACTGGCGGATCCCGCCACCCGAGCCGATCGACTGGTAGTTGATGGCGATCCGGGTCGCCTTCATGTACGAGTCGAACCAGCGGCTGTAGAGCGGGTAGGGGAAGGTGGCACCGGCGCCGGTGAGCTGCGTGGCCGGGGCGGCGGCCCCGCCGGACCGGTCGCCCCCACCGCACGCGGCGGCGAGCAGGACGAAGGTGGCGGCGAGGGTCGGGCGGAGCTGGGCGAAGGCGCTGGACACGGGTCCTCTCGGGTGTCGGAACGCCGGGAATGGTCGCTCGGCTCGATCACGGTTCGGTCACGCTGCGGTCACGAGATGATGATGGCCCCGGGAACCACGCCGTAACCGTCGTCCCGGCACCACGTTCGCTCGTGACCTCGACCCGGCCGCCGTGCGCCTCCACCAGGTGCTTGACGATGGCGAGGCCGAGGCCGGTGCCCCCCTCCTCCCGCGAGCGCGAGGGGTCCACCCGGTAGAATCGTTCGAAGATCCGCGGCAGGTGATCGTCGGGGATGCCCTGCCCGCTGTCGTGGACCGCGAGCCGGGTGCCGCCGGCGGAGGACTCGGCCGACACCTCGATGCTCCCCCCGTCGGGGGTGTAGCGGATGGCGTTGTCGAACAGGTTGCCCAGCACCTGCCGGAGCGCGTCGGGATCCGCGACCACCGTCTCCGCGCCCGGGGCGGTCCGGGTGCCGAATCTCAGGTCGCGGCCCGCCCGCCGGGGGGCGAGGCCCGCCCAGGCCTCCTCCGCCAGGGCGCGCACCGACGCCTCGACCGGCCGTGGCTGCCAGCCGCCGCTCTCGATCCGCGACAGGTCGAGGAGGTCGTCCACCAGCCGCTGCATCCGCCGCGCGTTGGAGACGATCGTCTCCAGGAACCGGGCGCGGGTCGGCTCGTCCGGCGTCTCTCCCAGCAGGGTCTCGGCGTAGCCGCTGATCGAGGTGAGCGGCGTCTTGAGCTCGTGCGAGACGTTCGCGACGAAGTCCTTCCGCACCGCCTCGAGCCGCCGGAGCTCGGTGAGGTCGTGGAGCACCAGCAGGGCCCCGCCGTGGGGGAGCGGTTGCCCGCTCAGCAGGAAGGTCCGGCCGTCGAGCTCCGCCTCGCGGTCCCGCACCATCTGGCCCGCGAGGATCGCATCCACCACCTCCCGTGGCGCCTTGGACCGGAAGAGCGAGCGAAGGTCGGGGATCGCGGCCTCGGGCGCATAGCCCAGCGCCGCGCGGGCGGCGGCATTGGCGGTGAGGATCCGCCCCTTCTCATCCGCGGCGAGGACGCCCTCGACCATCGACTCGACCAGCGCCGCCGACTCGGCCCGCTCCCGCCGGAGCGCGTCGAACCGGTCGCCCAGCTGCTGGTGCATCTGGCGCAGGGCCCGGACCAGGCCGTCGATCTCGGGGATGGCGGAGCGGGGGAACCGCGGGGGCTCGCCGCCGGCGATGGCCCGCGCGGCGGCCGCGATCCCGGTGAGCGGACGGGCCACGGCGCGCGCGGCCACCGCCGCCAACAGCGTGCCCACCAGCAGGGCCAGGAGGGCCGCCGAGAGCACGCCGCGCCGGGCACGGCGCGCGGCTTCGTCCACCTGGTCCAGTGCCGCGGCGATCCGCACCACCGCGGGCCCGCCCCGGACCGCGACGTAGAGCAGCGGGCGGCCCACGCTCTCGCTCCGGCGCACCGCGATGCCCTCGCCCTCGGCCAGCGCCGCGATGACCTCCGGCCGGTCGGCGTGGCTCTCCAGGTGCTCGCGCGTGCCGGCCGGGAGACCCGTCTCGGCGCGCACCCGGCCATCGGAGCCGATCAGGGTGATTCGGTGGCCGGTGGCGGCCGCGGCGCGCTCCACCGCCGCCTGCCAGGCGGCGCTGTCCGCCGGGAGGGCCTGGGCCACCAGCCGCGCCTCGGCCGCGAGGGCGCGCCCGATCTCCCGCTCGAGGTCCGCGCGGAGCCCGCGCTGCGACACCCAGACCAGCGTGCTGATGGCGAAGAGCAGGACCAGGATCGTCCCCAGGACGAGCCGTCCCGCGAACCTCACTTCGTCTTCGCCGACTTCTCGGCTCCCTTGAACCGGTAGCCGAAGCCGCGCACCGTCTCGATCATGTCGCCCGCGGTCCCGAGCTTGGTCCGGAGCCGCTGGATGTGCATGTCCACCGTGCGGGTCTGGATGTCCGGCTGGGCGTCCCAGACGGTCTCGAGGAGCTGCGGGCGGGTCTGCACCCGGCCGCGCCGCTCGAGCAGCGTGAGCAGGAGCTTGTACTCCGTCGCGGTGAGGTTCAGGTCCTTGCCGTCGAGGGCCACCCGGTGGGCGGAGCGATCGATCGTGATCGGGCCCGCCACGACCACCGACCCGCCCGTGACGGCCGGCGCCCCGAGGCGGCGGAGCACGGCGCCGACCCGGAGGGCCAGCTCGTGGGGCGAGAACGGCTTGGTGAGGTAGTCGTCGGCGCCGAGCGACAGGCCCCGGATCCGGTCCACCTCCTCGCGCCGCGCCGTGAGCAGGATGACCCCCACGTCGCGGGTCTCCTCCCGACGCCGCAGCTCCGCCAGCACGTCGTACCCCGACACGCCCGGGAGCATCAGGTCCAGCACCACGATGTCGGGCCGCTCCTCGCGCGCAGCCTTGAGCGCGTCCTGCCCGTTGGCCGCGGTGGAGACCCGGTACCCGGCCTTGGCCAGGTGGTAGGCCACCAGGGCGGTGATGTCCGGCTCGTCGTCCACGACCAGGATGCGGTGGCTCATCGTCGGCTGGGGCTCGGGGTCACGGGAGGGCGCCGGCCAGCGCCTCGGTGCGCTCGCGGAAGTGCTCCCGGCTCCGCCGGGCCGCCAGGTGGCGCTCGGCGCGCATCTGCTCGTCGGCCGCCACCGCGTCGAGCACCAGCGCGAGGAGGCGCCCGCGGGGCCCGCCGGCCCGGTCGAGCCGGTAGAGCACGAACTGGGCGATCGGCGTGTCCCGCACCACGCCGACCTCGCGCAGCACCCGCAGGTGCCGCGACACCGTCGGCTGGGGCAGGCCCAGGATGGATTGCAGGTCCGACACGAAGAGCGGCGCCGCCGACAGGCAGTTGAGGATGCGGAGCCGCGTGCCCTCGGCGAGCGTGAGCAGCAGGTCGGTGGTCGTGTGGCGGTCGGCCATATGCGGGCAAACGAATATCCGCGGGCTGCCGCCCGGCGCAAGGGCGGTGATTGCCCCCCGCCGGGGGGTGGGCGGATATTCCCCCCGTGCCCGAGGCCATCCGCGTCTTCGTCGACGGCCGGCCGGTGACCCTTCCGCCCGGGGCCACCGCGCTCGACGCCGCGCGCGCCCACGACCCGGCGCTCGCCGGGCGGCTGGCCGCGGGGGAGGCCCGGCTCACCGATGCTCGCGGCCTGCCCGTCGAGCCCGGCGCGCCGGTGACCGCGGGGAGCATCCTGCGCGCGGTCGCCCGCCGCACGGCGGAGTCCGATGCCGACCCGTGAGCTGCTCGCCCGCCTCCCCAAGGCGGAGCTCCACGTCCACCTCGACGGCTCGCTCCGGCCCGGCACGATGCTGGACCTCGCGCGCGCCGCGCGGGTCGAGCTCCCCACCGGCGACGCCGAGACGCTGGGCCGCTGGATGGTGGTGGACGACGCGCGCGACCTCGAGGAGTTCCTCCGGCGCTTCGAGCTCACCATCCGGCTCCTCCAGACTCCCGAGGCGATCGAGCGCGTGGCCTACGAAATGGTCGAGGACGCCGCCCGGGACGGCCTCCGCCTGCTCGAGGTCCGCTACTGCCCCCGGCTCAGCACCCGCGACGGCCTCACCCTCGACGAGGTGCTGGCGGCGGAGCGCCGCGGCCTGGAGCGGGGCGAGCGCGACTTCGGCGTCCGCACCGGCATCATCAACTGCGCCCTGCGCCAGCATCCGCCGGCCGCCTCGCTCGAGGTTGCCGAGGCGTCGGTGCGCTGGCGCGACCGGGGTGTCGTGGCCTTCGACCTGGCCGGGGGCGAGGCCGGCCGGCCGCCGGGGATGCATCGGGCGGCGTTCGACGCGGCGGCGCTGGGCGGGCTCCACGTGACCGTGCACGCCGGGGAGGCCGCCGGCCCCGAGTCGGTGCGCGAGGCCCTCGTGCTCTGCCACGCGGAGCGGCTGGGCCACGGCACCCGGATCCACGAGGACCCCGCGCTCGAGGACTATGTCCGGGACCGCCGGATCCCCATCGAGGTGAACCTGACCAGCAACGTGCAGACCCGCGCCGTGACCCGGGCGGCCGCGCACCCGCTGCGCCGGTACCTGGACCGGGGGCTCGTCGTCACCCTCTGCACCGACAGCTGGCTGATGTGCGGGGTCACCCTCACCGACGAGTACGACCTGGCCCGGCGCGAGCTCGGCCTCACCCGCGAGGAGATCGACCGGATGCTGCTCGACGGTTTCGCCGCGGCGTTCCTGCCCTGGCCCGAGAAGGAGCGCCTGCTCGCCGAGGTCCGGGCCGAGCTGGCGGACCTCCGCTGACCGCGCTCCTCCTCCTCCAGTCCGCCGCCGAGGCGCTGGGCGCCGCGCACGAGGGCCTCGCCACCCCGCTCGCCGCCCGGCTGGTCGGCCTGCTCGGCGTGGCCACGATGGTCGGGATCGCGGTCCTCCTCTCCGCCGACCGGCGCCGGATCGACTGGCGCCTCGTGGGGATGGGGCTCGCGCTGCAGGCCGCCTTCGGGGTGTTCGTGCTCAAGTCCGCGGTCGGCAAGGCCTTCTTCGACGCCGTCGGCCGCGTGGTGACCGGCCTCCTCCGGTTCCAGGAGGAGGGGGCCCGCTTCGTCTTCGGGAACCTGGTCGGCCACACCGTGCCGGTCGGCACCCCCGGGCCGGCCGGGGTCGACACCTCCGTGGGCTTCGTGGCGCAGACCGGCGCGTTCTTCGCGTTCAACGTGCTCCCGACCATCATCTTCTTCTCCGCCCTGATGACGGTCCTGTACCACCTCGGCGTGATGCAGCTCGTGGTGAAGGGCATCGCCTGGGTGATGCAGAAGACCCTCCGGACCTCGGGGGCGGAGACCCTCTCGGCGTCCGGCAACATCTTCCTCGGCCAGACCGAGGCGCCGCTCCTCATCAAGCCGTTCGTCGGCGCGATGACCGCCTCGGAGCTCAACACCGTGATGGTCGGCGGCTTCGCGACGGTGGCCGGTGGCGTGCTCGCCGCCTACGTCGGGATGCTCTCCGGCTGGTTCCCCGACATCGCCGGCCACCTCCTCGCCGCCAGCGTGATGAACGCGCCGGCCGGACTCCTCCTCAGCAAGATCCTGCTGCCGGAGACCGCCGAGCCGGTGACCCGCAACAGCCTGCGCATCGAGGTGGAGAAGGGGGACGCCAACGTGATCGGCGCGGCAGCAAGCGGCGCCGCCCAGGGCCTCCAGCTCGCGCTCAACGTCGGTGCGATGCTGATGGCCTTCATCGCCCTCGTGGCGCTGCTCAATGCCGGGCTCGGCTGGGTCGGGTCCCTCTGGGGCCAGGAGGGCCTCTCGCTCCAGTGGGTGCTGGGCCAGCTGCTCCGGCCGCTGGCCTGGGTGATGGGCGTGCCCTGGCAGGACACCGCGTACGTCGGCGGGCTCATCGGCATCAAGGCGTCGCTCAACGAGTTCGTGGCCTACAGCCAGCTGGGCGCCGACCTCGCCGCCGGCCTCGCGATCGAGCCGCGGTCGGTGATCATCTGCACCTACGCGCTGCTCGGCTTCGCCAACTTCTCCTCCATCGCCATCCAGATCGGCGGGATCGGCGGTCTTGCCCCCGAGCGGAAGGGCGAGATCGCCCGCCTGGGACTCAAGGCGATGATCGCCGGCAACCTGGCGGCGTTCACCAGCGCGAGCATCGCGGGGATGCTGTTGTGACGGGATCGGGAGCCGGCGGTCCCGGGTCGAGGGAGGTGGCGGCGGCGGTGGGGGCGCTCAGCGCGCGGCTCGGGGGCCGTCGGCCCGCCGTGGCGATCGTCCTCGGCTCGGGGCTCGGGGGCCTCGCCGACCGGGTCGCCGGGGCAGTGCGGATTCCGTATGCCGAGGTGCCCGGCTTTCCCCCGGCGCGGGTCGAGGGCCACCGGGGCGAGCTCGTGCTGGGGAGCCTCGCGGGCGTGCCGGTGGTGGTCCAGAGCGGCCGCAGTCACCTCTACGAGGGCCACGACGCCGCCACCGTGGCGCTCCCGGTGCGGGTCTTCGCCGAGCTGGGCGCCGGGACGCTGGTGGTGACCAACGCCGCGGGCGGCGTCCGCCGGAGCTTCGCCCCGGGGACCCTGATGCTCATCGCCGACCACCTGAACCTGACGGGGCGGAGCCCGCTCGTGGGCGAGGTGCTGGCGGGGGAGCCCCGCTTCCCGGACATGACCGCGCCCTACGACGCGGGACTCCGCGCGCTGGCGCGGGAGGGGGCCGCGGCACTCGGGCTCCGGCTGGAGGAGGGGATCTACGCCGGCCTGCTGGGCCCGGCCTACGAAACGGCCGCCGAGGTGCGGTGGCTCGAGCGGATCGGCGCGGACGCGGTGGGGATGTCCACCGTTACCGAGGTGATCGCGGCGCGCGCGCGAGGACTCCGCTGCCTGGGGTTCTCGCTCGTGACCAATCCCGCCGCGGGGCTGGGGGCGAAGCCACTATCACACGTAGAAGTCATGGAGACGGCCGGCCGGGCGGGAGGCGACCTGGTGCGGCTGGTGGAGTGGGTGGTGGGGCGGGGAACAGGGACCGGGGAACGGGGATCGGGATCGTAGCGGGATCAGCCCCGCTCCCCGCTCCCCGTTCCCCGTTCCCCGCGCACCGCGACGCGGTGCGCCAGCGGCCCGTGGCCCCCGCCCAGCCCCGGCGCGGCGGCAATCGCCCGGTGGACGTAGTCCAGGGCGTCGGCCACGGCGGTGGCCAGGGGCCGCCCGAGCGCGAGCCCGGCGGTGACCGCCGCCGAGAGCGTGCAGCCCGTCCCGTGGGTCGAGGTGGTGCGGAGGCGGGGACGGCGGTGCTCGCTCGTGCCCGCGGCGGTGACGAGGAGGTCCACCAGCTCCGCGCCCTCGAGGTGCCCGCCCTTCACCAGGACGGCGCCGGCGCCGAGCGCCAGGATGCGCTCGCCCGCCCGGGCCATCGCGCCGGGGTCCCGGACGGGAAACCCGGCGAGGAGGGCGGCCTCGTGGAGGTTCGGGGTGACCAGCGCGGCGCGCGGAACCAGGGCCTCGCGGATCATCGCCTCGGCCTCCGGCTCGAGGAGGCGGTCTCCCGAGGTCGCCACCATCACGGGGTCGAGCACGTAGCGGCGCCAGCCGTGCCGGTCGAGGAGGTCCGCCACCAGGCGCGCGAGCTCCGCCGTGGCGAGCATGCCGGACTTGACCGCGGCTGGCGGGAGGTCTTCGGCGATCGCCGCCGCCTGGGCCTCGACCACTTCGGCGGGGACCGGGTGGACCGCCCGCACCCCGAGGGTGTTCTGCGCGGTGACGGCCGTGACGACCGAGGTGCCGTGGACCCCGAACTGGTGGAAGGTCTTGAGGTCGGCCTGGATGCCGGCGCCGCCGCCGGAATCGGATCCCGCAATCGTGAGGGCGATCTGCACCTGACCAATCTACCTCGACCCGCCCGGGCCCCGCGATGAAGCACGACGTGCCGGGCACCGTGCGGGACCTCCACCGGCGGCGCGGGCGCGAGCGCCGCGGCCGGACCCTCGCCGAGGGCATCCGGCTGGTCGAGGAGGCGCTGGCGGCGGGCATCCCGATCGATGCCGCGGTGGTGGCGCCCGCGCTGGACGCGACACCCCGTGGCCGCGCCCTGCGCGAGGCCCTCGCGGCACGCGGCGTGCACACGGAGGTGCTCTCCGACCGGGAGTTCACCGCCCTTGCCCTGACCGAGCAGCCCCAGGGCGTGCTCGCCGTCGTGGCGCTTCCCGGCTGGGAGGTGGATGCGGTCCGCCCGTCCGCCGGCCACCCGGTCCTCGTGCTCGACGGGGTGCAGGACCCGGGAAACGTGGGCACGATCGCGCGCACCGCCCTGGCCCTCGGCGCGGCCGGCCTCGTGGCCCTCCCCGGCACCGCGGAGCTGGCGAATCCCAAGGTGCTGCGGAGCGCGATGGGGGCGCTCTTCCGGTTGCCCGCCGTCCACCTCGACGCGGCGAGCCTGCCCGGATGGCTCCGCGCCGCCGGCGCCGAGCTCTGGGTGGCCGAGGCCGACGGCGAGCCGGTGGCCCGGGTGCGCGCCGCCGGACCGGTGGCCGTGGTGGTCGGCAACGAGGGGGCGGGCGTGCACCCCGAGGTCGCCGCGCTCGCCACCCGGCGGGTCGGCATCCCGCTCGCTCCCGGGGTGGAGTCGCTCAACGTGGCCGCCGCCGCGGCCATCCTTCTCCACGAGGTGACGCGTGGTGGATGACCTGACGCTCCTGGGCCCGGCCCTGCCGGTGCTCGCCGGGCTCCTCGGCCTGGCGCTGGGGAGCTTCCTCAACGTCTGCATCCTCCGCTGGCCGAAGGACGAGTCGGTGGTGCGGCCCCCGTCCCGCTGCCCCGGCTGCGGCAGCGCCATCGCCTGGTACGACAACCTGCCCGTGCTCTCCTGGATCCTGCTCCGCGGCAAGTGCCGCCGGTGCGGCGAGCGGATCTCCATGCAGTACCCGCTGGTCGAGCTCGCGACCGGGCTCCTCTGGGCCTGGATGGCCTGGCGCCATGGCGCCTCGCTCGAGGCGCTCCGCGGGGCGGTCTTCGGCACCATCCTCCTCGGCATCGCGATGGCCGACGCGAAGTTCTACCTCATCCCCGACGAGTTCACCCTCGGCGGGCTTGGCCTCGGCCTCCTGTTCAGCCTCGCCGGCGGGGTGCCGGCCCTCGGGCAGGCCGTCCTCGGCGCCGCCGTGGGATTCGGCCTCCTCTGGGTCATCGGGCTGCTCGGGACGCTCGCGTTCAGGGAGGAGGCGATGGGCGGCGGGGACATCAAGATGATGGCGATGGTCGGCGCCTTCGTCGGCTGGACCGGCGTGCTCCTCACGATCTTCCTCGGGGCACTCCTTGGCTCGCTGATCTTCGTGCCCCTGGCGCTGGCGGGTCGGAAGAAGCTGGTGCCCTTCGGCGTCTTCCTCGCCCTGGGCGCGGCGGCGGCCTGGGCGGCCGGCCCGGCGCTCGTCGGCTGGTACCGCGATACCTTCCTCTTCGGATGAAGCCACTCCTCTCCGCGCTCCTCGCGCTCGCGATCGCCACCGCCTGCCGCGGCGAGCGGCCCCAGGACGGCGACCAGTTCACCGCCGCCGCCGACTTCGAGCGGCTGGTCGACAGCCTCGCCCCCGACGTGGCGCGGGTGGCGGGGCTCGAGTGGCGCCAGCCGCCCCGGGCGGCGCTCCGCACCCGGGGCGAGGTCCGCCGCTACCTGCTCGAGAAGGTCGCCGCCGAGCTCCCGCCCGAACGGCTGGAGGGGATGGCCGCCTCGTACCGCCTGCTCGGCCTCCTGCCGGACACCCTCGACCTGGGCCGGCTCCTCGTGGAGCTCTACGCCGAGCAGGTCGTCGGCTACTACGATCCCGACTCGGCGATGCTGTTCGGCGTCCAGGGGGCGGACCCGGCGCAGCTGCGCTACCTGGTGGCGCACGAGCTCACCCACGCCCTCCAGGACCAGTACCTCCGGCTCGACTCGATCCTGGCGATGCGGCGCGAGAGCGACCGCCAGGCGGCGGCCCAGGCGGTGCTCGAGGGGCAGGCGATGATCGTCTCGCTCCAGGCCTTCGCGCCCGACCCCGCCGCGGTCACCCAGCCGGGGTTCTGGGACCTGGCCCGCGGCGCCGTACGCGAGCTCCAGGGCGGGACCCCGGTCTTCAAGTCGGCGCCGCTCGTGCTCCGCGAGAGCCTGCTCTTCCCCTACCTGGATGGCGCCGAGTGGATCGTCTGGTGGGAGAACTCGCCCCTCGCCGACAGCCTGCCGTACGGGGCGCGGATGCCCGAGTCGAGCGAGCAGATCCTGCATCCCGAGCGCTACCAGGCCGGCGACCGCCCGCTCGTCGTCCGCTTCGTCGGCGACACGGCCGGGGTGCTCTACGAGGACACGATGGGCGAGCTCGAGCTCCGCATCCTGGACGGGCAGCTCACCGGGCGGGACTCCCGCAGCGAGACGGCGCTCGCCTACGGCTGGGCCGGCGACCGGTTCCGCACCGTCGGCACGCCGGATGGCCCCGCGCTCGTCTGGTATCTCGCCTGGGACGACCAGCGGAGCGCCGATCGCTGGCTGGCGGGCACGGGGCCGCTGCTCCGGGCGCAGGGCAGGGTGGGATACCGGACGACGGTCGAGGCCGTGGCGGTGGATGGGCACCCGGGCTCGCGCGTCGTCATCGCGCCCGAGGCCTGGAGCGGCTGGGGCGCCCTGCCGACTGTGGCCGTCGGCGATTGACCCACGCGCAGCGGGGGCGCACCCTGGACCCCCTCTCCCCGCCTACCCCCCCGTCATCCAGTTCACCCCCACCGCCACCAGCCCGACGATCGCGCCCAGCAAGTAGCCCAGCCGCACGATCAGGTCGAGCTCCCGCTGCGTCACCCCGCGGATGATCTCCTCCATCCGCTGGGTGGAGAAGGTGCTCACCTTCTCCTCCACCATCTCCGGCACCCGGATCTGGCCGACCACGGCCGGCACCTGGGTCTGCACCCACTGCCAGGCCACCTCCTGCATCCCGGCGCGCAGGCGCGCCACCGCCGCGTCGCCCAGCCACTCGGCGGGCCGGCCGAGCGGGCGCGCGAGCAGGCCGGCGGCGAGGGACCGCACCGCTTCCTCCACCAGCTGCCGACCCCGGTCGCTGCCGAGGCCGCGGGCGGCGAGCGCGGCGGCGCGCTCCGGCGGCAGCAACCGGAGCAGGTCACCCCAGGTGCGGTCCTCGGCCAGTCCCACCGCGCGGTCCACCAGCCGGCCCAGGGCCGCCCGCGTCCCCGGTTCGCGCGCCACCCGCACCAGCCAGTCGCCCAGCGTGCGCTCGAGGGCGTCGCGCTTCTCGGGCGCGAGGCGCCGCATCCGCTCGGCGAGCGGGACGCGGAGGAAGGCGACCACGGCGTCGTTGATCGCCTTCGCCAGCCGCTCGCGCATCTCGGGCGCGGTGAGGGTGGCGGCGAACCGCTCGAAGCCGTCCCGCTCGAAGCCGTCGAGCAGGCGCCGGAAGGTCGCGTCGGTGACGACCAGCTTCGCCACCAGCCGCTCGTGGAGCAGGAGGTCGCGCACCGCGCGGTCGTACGCCTCCCGGAGCGCCCGGTGGATCTGGTCCTTCGCCGTGGGGTCCGCCAGCGCCGACCCGAGCCGCTCGATCGCGAGCGGCAGGTAGTCGGCGATGCCCTGCTCGACGGCGCCCACCAGGCCGACGGGCAGGCGGTCGATGTGCGGCTCCTCGTCCCGCGCGCACGCCTCGAGCCGCTCGTGGACCACCCGGCGCAGCACGTCCTCCAGCTCGTCGCCCTCCGCCAGGTGGTCGAGCCACCCGCTCACCGCGCCGCGGATCGCGTCGCGGCGGTCCGGGGTGAGCGATTGCCCGAG
>JAICEH010000041.1 GCA_025924275.1 Gemmatimonadales bacterium
GACACGGAGCTGGCGGCGGGGCTCTGGGCCCTGTCCGAGACAGTCACCGCGGTGACCTTCCCGTAGCCGTCCGAGCGGGGCTCGGTGTCCCGGGGCACCGTCCAGACCATCACGGTCCCGGCCGGGTCGTTGGCGGTCCACGCGATCACGCGCCCGCCGGCCGAGCGGGTGGCGGCGACGAGCGTGGGCGTGACCAGGTCCTGCCGGGGCCAGAGGTCGGAAGCGCCGGCGGCCGCCAGCAGGGCTGCCGGATTCGCCGGTGTCGCCTCGACGAGGAGGCCGAAGCGGATGGCGGGCCGGCGCCGCGCCAGCCGAGCCACCAGGGCGTGGTCGAAGGAGTGCACCGCGCAGCGAGCCGGTGCCGGCGCGGTGTCGATCGCGGCGAAGAGCGCGGCCTCGGCCTCCGGCGGCATCGCCTTCACCTCCACGAAGACGTCGCGGCCGGACAGGGCGGCAAGGGCCTCCTCCAGCAGGGGTGGGGCCTCGCCGTTGGGCAGGCGAGCCTTCCGGGCATGCTCCCAGTCGAGGGCGGCGATCGGGCCCAGCCCGGGGAGGTCGGCGTCGTGGTGGACCAGGATCCGGTGGTCGCGCGTGGCGTGCACGTCGAGTTCGGCCCCGTCCGCGCCGAGCACGACGGCGAGCCGGAATGCCTCGAGCGAGTTCTCGCACGCGCGCCCCGACGCCCCCCGGTGGGCCACGATCATCGGCCGGCTCACTTCCCGCTTCCCGCTCCCCGCTCCCCGTTCCCGGCCTCGACCACCATCGCGATCCCCTGCCCGACGCCGATGCACATCGTGGCCACGCCCCAGCGCCCACCCCGGCGCCGGAGCGCGTGGACCAGGGTGGCGAGGATCCGCGCGCCGCTCGACCCCAGCGGGTGGCCCAGCGCGATGGCACCGCCGTGGACGTTGACCGTGGCGGCGTCCAGCTCGAGCTCGCGGATGCACGCCAGGGCTTGCGCCGCAAAGGCCTCGTTGAGTTCCCAGAGGTCCACGTCGGAGACCGCGAGCCCGGCGCGGGCGAGCGCCTTGCGGACCGCCGGCACCGGGCCGACGCCCATCACCTCCGGGCTCACTCCGGCCACCGCGGTCGCCACGATGCGCGCGAGCGGGGCGGTCCCCGCCTCCCGCGCAGCGGCGGCACTCACCACCGCGAGCGCGGCGGCGCCGTCGTTGAGGCCGCTCGCGTTGCCGGCGGTGACCGTCCCCTCCCGGACGAATGCGGGGGGGAGCCCGGCGAGACCGAGCGCCGTGGTGCCCGGCCGGGGGTGCTCGTCGCGCGCGACGACCAGGCCGTCCGCGGTCGGCACCGCCACGAGCTCGTCGTCGAACGCACCCGCGGCCCCGGCCGCGGCCGCCCGCCGCTGGCTCTCCACGGCGAACTCGTCCTGCATCTCCCGGGTGATCCCGTAGCGACGCGCCACCACCTCGGCGGTCTCGCCCATCGTGACGGTCCAGTCGGCCGGCAGGCGCGGGTTGGTGAAGCGCCAGCCGAGGGCGGTGTCGGCGACCTCCGGGGCGCCGCGGGGCCAGGCCCGGTCCGGCTTCTGCATCACCCACGGGGCGCGGCTCATCGACTCGACGCCGCCGGCCAGGAACCGCGTGCCCTCGCCGGCGCGGATCGCCTGGGCCGCCGAGGCCACCGCCTGGAGCCCGCTCCCGCACAGCCGGTTCACCGTCTGCCCGGGCACCGTCACCGGAAATCGCGCGAGGAGGGCGGCGAGGCGCGCCACGTTGCGGCTGTCCTCGCCGGCCTGTCCCGCGCAGCCGAGAATCACGTCGTCGATGGCCTCCGGCCGGAGGGAGGCCCGGCGGGCCGCTTCGGCCAGCACCAGCGCGGCCAGGTCATCCGGCCGCACCCCGGCCAGCGCGCCCCCGGCGCGGCCGATCGGCGTGCGGCAGGCGGCGGTGATCACGACGTCGGTGTGGGGCATCGCGTCCGGGATCGGGTGGGACGGGGGCGGCGAGCGGCCGGCGAGCGAGGAAACCTAGGGCCGCTGCGCCGGGTGGCAATGCCGGCGGTGTCGGCGGCGGCGCGAGGCTTTCCCCGCCGGGGCCCGGTGGGTAGGATTCGAGTCGTTCCCCGCCATCGTGGAGTCCGTGATGCGCCGACTCGCGCCCGCCCTTGCCTTCGCCCTCGTCACCGCGGTGGCCGCCCCCGACGCCGGGGCGCAGGTCGTCTACCGCGTGGCGGTGCACGGGACGATCGAGAACGGCCTGGCGCCCTTCGTCGCACGGGCGCTCGCCGAGGCTCGCGAGGCGGGCGCCGCGGCCCTGGTGCTGGACATCGACACGCCGGGAGGCCGGATCGACGCCGCGCAGCGGATCGTCGACGCCGTGCGCCGGAGCGAAGTGCCGGTCCACGCCTGGGTGCATCCGCGCGCGTTCAGCGCCGGGGCCTTCATCGCCCTGGCCGCGAAGCAGATCTGGATCGAGCCCGGCGGCGTGATCGGCGCCGCGACGCCGGTCGGTGGCGCGGGGGAGCGGCTGCCCGAGAAGTACGTCTCCGCGATGCGGGCCGAGTTCCGCGCCCTGGCGGAGGGCCGGGGCCTGGACCCGCGCCTGGCGGAGGCGATGGTGGACGAGACGGTGGTCGTGCCCGGGGTGGTGGACTCCGGCCGCCTCCTCACGCTCAGCGCCGACGAGGCGGTGCGCCACGGCGTCGCCAACGGCCAGGCGGCCACCTTCGAGGCGACCCTCGCCGCGCTCGGGCTCGCCGGGGCCCGGGTCGTGACCCCGGCCCCCAACTGGGCGGAGAAGGTGGTCCGGTTCGTCACCAACCCGGTCGTGGCCCCGCTGCTCCTCTCGCTGGGAATGCTCGGGCTGGTCTTCGAGCTGAAGGCGGGCGCCTTCGGCCTGGGCGGCCTGGTGAGCCTCGCGTCGCTCGGCCTCTTCTTCGGATCGAGCGTGCTGCTCGGCCTCGCCGGGATGGAGGAAGTCATCCTCCTCGTGCTCGGGATCATCGCCCTCGGGGTCGAGGCGTTCGTCCTGCCCGGGTTCGGCGTGGCAGGCGCTGCCGGCCTGCTCCTGGTCGGCGGGAGCGCCATCCTCGCGATGCTCGGGCACTTCCCCACCGGCGCCGACGTGGGCCGGGCCTTCGTGGTGCTGGGCGCGGCCGTGGTCATCACTGCCGCCGTCGCCTTCGCCTGGATCCGGCACCTCCCCTACAGCCCCCGATTCCGCCGCGCGCTGCTGGTCGACGGCCTCGACGCGAGCGAGGGGTTCGTGGCCGCACTCCCCCGCGCGGACCTGGTGGGCCGCGAGGGCGTCGCCGCCACCGACCTGCGCCCGGCCGGCACCATCATCATCGGCGACGAGCGGATCGACGCCGTGGCCGAGACGGGGTTCGTCCTCGCCGGATCTGCCGTGCGGGTCGTCCGCGCCGAGGGCTACCGCCACGTCGTCCGCCCGCTCGCCTGAGCCGCGCCCGTCCCGACCCAACCTCACCCTGACCGGAGCAACTGGTGGACGAATTCTCCTCGCTCGGCCCCGGGATCATCCTGGTCCTGTTCTTCTTCGGGTTCCTGTTCCTGGTCGTGTTCTTCCGTTTCTTCCCGATCGGCCTCTGGTTCCAGGCGCTGGTCTCCGGGGTGCGGGTCCCGTTCATCCAGCTCTTCTTCATGCGGTTCCGGAAGGTGAACCCGGCCGCCATCGTGAACCCGCTGATCAACGCCCACAAGGCCGGCCTCCGGCTCAACGCCGACCAGCTCGAGTCCCACTTCCTGTCCGGCGGGCACGTGCCGCGGGTGGTGAACGCGCTCATCTCCGCCGACAAGGCGGGGATCCCGCTCGACTTCAAGCAGGCCACCGCCATCGACCTCGCCGGCCGTGACGTCTTCGAGGCGGTCCAGGTGAGCGTGAACCCCAAGGTCATCACGACCCCGAAGGTGGCCGCGATGGCCAAGGACGGGATCCAGCTCCTGGCCCTCGCCCGGGTCACGGTGCGGGCGAACATCAACCGCCTCGTGGGCGGCGCCGGGGAGGAGACGATCCTCGCCCGGGTGGGCGAGGGCATCGTCAGCACCATCGGCTCCGCCGCGTCGCACAAGGCGGTGCTCGAGAACCCCGACATGATCTCCAAGACGGTCCTGGCGAAGGGGCTCGACGCGGGGACCGCGTTCGAGATCCTCTCGATCGACATCGCGGACGTGGACGTCGGCAAGAACATCGGGGCGGAGCTGCAGACCGATCAGGCCGAGGCCGACAAGCGGATCGCGCAGGCCAAGGCCGAGGAGCGGCGCGCCCTCGCCGTGGCGATGGAGCAGGAGTTCCGCGCCGAGGCGCAGAAGCAGCGCGCGGCGGTCATCGCGGCGGAGGCCCAGGTGCCGCTCGCGATGGCGGAGGCCTTCCGCAGCGGCAACCTCGGCGTGATGGACTACCAGCGGTACAAGAACCTCCAGGCCGACACCGCGATGCGGCAGTCCATCGCCGGCGAGGAGGGGGAACCGCGCGCCGAGGGAGGTCGCTGACCCGTGGAAGGGCTCGGGATCTTCGTCTTCATCGCCTACCTGGTCTTCGCGCTGATCGGCCGGGCGGTGCGGGAGCGGGGTGGGGCCTCGCAGGAGGCGGCGCAGGCGCGCGCCCGGGCCGCCGCGCGCGCGGGCGGAGCGGCTGGCCCGCGCGGGAGTGACCCGACCCGCGGAGGGTCGCGACCACGGGACCAGCGCCACGCAGGTCGAGGCCCGGCAACTGGAGGAGCTGCTTCGCGGGCTCGGGGGACTGGTCGAGCGGCCCGAGGGGCCCGTGGCCGTCGAGGAGCCGGAGCACGACGGCCCGGAAGAGGCCTACAGTCTCGAGGGCACCTCGCTGGAAGGCGAGTCGTGGGACCCGGCGCGCGCCCGCGACGATCGCCCGGAGGTGAGCGCGGATGACTCGGCGGCCACGCTGGTACAGGCGAGGATCGACGCCGCGGCCCTGCGGAGCGGCGCACTGGGCCCGGCGGACCACGTGGCCTTCCACCGCAAGTTGGCAGTCGCCGAACCGGCCAAGCTGATCCGGCTGGAGGCCCGGCGCCCGGCGGGAGACCTCACCCTGGCCGAGTTGAGGCGTGCGGTGGTATGGCGGGAGATCCTCGGCCCGCCGGTGGCGCTGGTCGAGCGCCATCCCGGTCGGGGGGATTGAGCGGAACCGGGGGCGCCACGGCGCCCCCGGTTCCGTTCAGGCCGTCGAGCGGCGGCCGGGGTCGTCCAGCAGCTCCCAGGGTTCCTTGGTGGGGGCCTGGACCCAGGGCTGCCGGGTGGCGCGTTGCCAGAATCCGAGGTCCAGCCGGGGGAGGCCGAAGTGGGCCTCGGCCGCGTCCCAGATCAGCTTGGGCACGGACCGGCCGCCCTCGCGCAGGGCCTGGCGCCGCATCCCCTTGGCCAGCCGCAGCGCCTCGGCGCCGGTCGGGTCGAGCCGGCGCGGGCCGTCGTCGAGGGCGGCGAGCAGGCGCATGACCTGCTCGAACGACACCGCCATGTGGCGCTCCACGTCGGCGTCGTCGATGTCGTGCCGGCTCCGCTCGCGCGCGAAGGTGAAGGCCCGCCGGTAGGCCTGCCGGTCCGCGAGGCGGACCATCCCGTGGAACAGCCGCCGGTTGGTCGGGATGCTGAACAGGGTCGGGGAGATGATCCGGTCGAGGTGGGCGTCCGCGTCGACGTGGTCGTGGCGCAGGAGGTCCCGTGCCTCGCGCGCCCAGCGGTCGCCCAGGTGGCTCTCGAAGCGTGCCTCCCAGTAGGCGTGGCCCAGGCCCTTGAGGAGGGCGGTCGCCGCGAGCTGTCGCGGCACGTAGAAGTTGTGGGCGATGGTGTCCGCGGCGAGGTGGCTCAGGTACCCGAGGCCGAATGCCCGCAGCCGGTCCTCCTCGGCGCGGTCGTGGACCTCCTGCCCGAGGTGCCAGTGGTGGCTGTGCCGGTGGACGGGCGCGTAGTCCTTCGCGAACGACGTGTCCGGCGCGATGCTGCCGTACAGGTATTCCAGCGGGTGCGCCCGGAGCAGGGCCGCGAGCGCCGGCGGCAGCAGGGCCAGGTTGTCGAGGATCGTCTGCCCGATGAAGACGTGCGTCCCCGGCGTCCAGGCGTGGAGCTGCTCGGGGAGCGCGAGGGCGGCCACCGCCACCACCACCAGCGCGGCCGCGGCCCGGCGGAAGGTCATGCGGACCACCGCTTCCCGCGCCGGCGCCTCCGGCCCAGGAGCGTACGGGCATGGCCGGCCACCGAGCGGCCGGTCCGGAGCGCGCCGGCGAGGCCGAGCGCCGTATCCGCCACCTCGTCGTACACCACCTCGTACAGGGCGTCGAGGTCGCCCAGGCGCTCCTCGGCCCGGAGGGTGGCGGCATCCACCTTCTTCCGGATGCGCCGCGAGGTGACCAGCACCGCCTCGGCCTCCTCGTGGACCCGCTGGGCCACGACCTCGCCCCGGCCGGTGATCGCCCGCAGGGAGCGGAGTGCCGGCACGAGGTCCTCCCGGAGCTCGTCCAGCGCGGGCGACAGGCGGTCGAGCTGGCGGGAGGCCTTGAGCGCCGCCACCGCCACGGCGCCGGCGCCGATCACGATGGCCACCGCGATGATCCCGAGCGAGACCGCCATCACCGTCCACTGCCAGGCGGGCACGCCGGCATCGAGGGGCTGCTGGATGACGAGCGTGGCGAGGGCCACGGGGCCTCCGGGTGCGGGTCCCCCCGAATATAGCGGCCGGGGCGCGGCTTGACCCCGCCCCGCCCGCCCCGGCAAGCTTCCGCATGCCTCCAGCCTTCCGCGTCCAGGGCGGTGCCCAGCTCCGCGGCACCGTCCGCCCCGCCGGCAACAAGAACGCCGCGCTCCCCATCATCGCCGCGACCCTGCTGGCCGACGGGCCGGTGGAGCTCGACAACGTCCCCCACATCCGCGACGTGCTCACCCTCCTCGACCTCATCGGCCACCTCGGGGCGCAGGTCGAGTGGCTGGGCGAGAACCGGGTCCGGGTGGATGCGCGCGCGGCCGAGGGCCGGGTGCCGGACCCCGCCCTCTGTGCCAGGATCCGGGCCTCGATCCTGCTCGCCGGCCCGCTCGTGGCCCGCTTCGGATCGGTGGTCCTGCCGCCCCCGGGCGGCGACGTGATCGGGCGCCGGCGGGTGGACACCCATTTCCTCGCACTGGAGCGGCTCGGGGCCGAGGTGGTGGTGGGCGACCGCTACGAGGTCGTGGCCAAGCGGCTCCGCGGCGCCGACATCTTCCTCGACGAACCGAGTGTTACCGGGACGGAGAACGCGTTGATGGCGGCGGTGAGGGCCGAGGGCACCACCGTGCTGCGGAACGCCGCGAGCGAGCCGCACGTGCAGGACCTCGCGCGGATGCTCGTCGTGCTCGGGGCCCGCATCGAGGGGATCGGGACCAACACCTACGTGATCGAGGGGGGCCACTCGCTCGGCGGGGGCGCCCACCGGATCGGCCCGGACCACATCGAGATCGCCAGCTTCATCGGCCTCGCCGCCGTCACCAACGGCGAGCTGGTGATCGAGGACGTGCGCGGGGACGACCTCCGCAGCACCCTGCTCGGCTTCGAGCGCCTGGGCATCCGTCCCCGGCTCGACGGCACCCGCCTGCTGGTGGACGCCGACCAGGAGCGCCGCATCCGGCCGGACCTCGGCGGCCACGTGCCCAAGCTCGAGGACGGCCCCTGGCCCGCGTTCCCGGCGGACGCGATGTCCATCGCCATCGTGGCCGCCACCCAGTGCGAGGGGATGGTGCTCGTCTTCGAGAAGATGTTCGAGTCCCGGCTCTTCTTCGTCGACAAGCTGATCGGGATGGGCGCCCGGATCGTCCTCTGCGACCCGCACCGGGCCGTCATCAACGGGCCCTCCCGGCTTCGCGGCGGCACCGTCGAGTCGCCCGACATCCGCGCCGGCATGGCGATGCTCCTCGCCGCCCTCGCCGCGGAGGGGACGAGCACGATCCACAACGTGGGCCAGATCGAGCGGGGCTACGAGAAGATCGACGAGCGGCTCCGCGCGCTCGGGGCCTCGATCGAACGGCTCGACTAGCGTGACGGGTTCCGCAGCGGCCGCCGGCGCCCCGGCGGTCCGCGAGTCGCCGGTGGCGGGCCCGGTGCCCCGGCTCGAGGTGCCGGAGTGGCGGGACCGCTTCGGCCTGGAGGCCGGCATCACCTGGCGGGGGACGGCACCCGGCGGCTTCGACCTGGGACTCGCCACGGCGGAGCCGGTGGGCGACGTGATGGCGCGGTGGGGCGCCCTCCGCGCCGCGACGCCCGGCTTCGCCGCCACCGTCCTTGGCCGGCAGGTTCACGGCACCGAGGTGCGGTGGCACGCCGATCCCGCCGGTTGGGTGCTCCTCGACGGGGTGGACGGGCACGCCACCGACCGCCCCGGGGTCCTCCTGGCCGTCACCCTGGCCGACTGCACCCCGGTCTATCTCGCGGCGCCCGCCCGCGGCGCCATTGCCCTCCTGCACGCCGGGTGGCGGGGGACGGCCGCGGGGATCCTGGCCCGAGGTGTCGCCCTGCTCCACGGACGGACCGGCGCCCGGCCGGAGGAGATCCACGCCCACCTCGGGGTCGCCATCTGCGGGGCGTGCTACGAGGTCGGCAGGGAGGTGGTCGAGGCCTTCGGCGAGCAGGCCGCTGGCCAGGGTCCGTGGCGGCTCGACGTGCGGGAGCGGCTGGCCGGCCAGGCCCGGGCCCTCGGCCTGGCCGAGGTCAGCCGGTCCGCGTGGTGCTCCGCCCACGACCGGGACCGGTTCTACAGCCACCGGGCCAGCCGTGGCGCGGATGGGCGGATGGTGGCCTACCTGGGCCGGCCGGTTGACTCCCCCGGAGCGGGCCGCTAGAATTTGGGCTTGGGCGGTTACCACCCGTCCGGCAGTGCGGTGGCCGACGATGTGGGGGAGTTCCCCCACATTTTTTTTCGGGTCTTCCGATGATCGCCGATCCCCTGCTCGATCCGATCCGCCGGCTCCTCTCCGAGCTCGGCTACGAGCTGGTGGACCTCCGGCGCGGCGGCACCCCGGCCAGGCCGGTGCTGCGGGTCCGCCTCGACCTCCCCCACAGCGAGCCCGGCCGGCAGGTGTCGGCCGACGACTGCGTGCGGGCGAGCCGGGCGCTCGAGCGGTGGCTCGAGGGGCCAGGCGGCCTTGGCCAGCGCTACGTGCTCGAGGTGTCCTCGCCGGGCATCGAGCGGCCGGTCGTCTTCCCGGAGCACTGGCGGCGGTATGCGGGGCGGGAGGTGCGACTCCGCAGCACGGCGCTCCCGGGCCGGCCGGTGGCCCGGATCGTGGCGGTCCCGGACGAGGAGCACGTGGCCCTTGCCCTGGGCGACGGGCGCCAGGTGACGGTCCCGCTGGCGGACATTCGTGAGGCCACCCTGGTGGTGGACTGGGCGACCATAGGCAAACGGCAGGTGTGACGATGGCGGGTTCGGCTGAGCTGTTGACCGCGTTTCGCGAACTGACGACCACGAAGCAGCTGGAGCGGGGCGAGCTCCTCGACCTCCTCAAGGACGGCATCCAGGCCGCCCTGATGCGGAGCTACGGCCCGAACGTGAAGTTCGAGCTCGACGTGGACGAGCTGAAGGGCACGATCCGGGTGGTACGCCTGCGCCAGGTGGCGGAGACCGTCGAGGACCCCTCCTGGCAGGTCTCCCTCGAGGAGGCGCGCTACGAGGACCCCGACTTCCAGCCCGGCGACGTGCTGGAGGAGGAGGTCCCCTTCGCCCAGTTCGGCCGGCTGGCGGTCCAGGCCGCGAAGCAGCGCATCATCCAGCGCGTGCGGGAGGGGGAGCGGAACCGGATCCGCGAGGAGTTCGGCGACCAGGTGGGCGAGCTGCTCTCCGGCGAGATCCAGCAGGTCGAGCGCGGCAAGTTCGTCATCCTCCTGCCCAAGTTCCGCGAGGCGGAGGCGATCATCCCCTACCGCGAGCAGAATCACCGCGAGCACTTCCACCAGGGCGACACCATCCGCGCGGTCCTGAAGAAGCTGGAGGAGACGCCCAAGGGGCCCCGGCTGATCCTCTCCCGGGCCGATCCGGGCTTCGTGAAGGCGCTCTTCCGGCTGGAGGTGCCCGAGATCCAGCAGGGCATCGTCGAGATCCGCGGCATCGCGCGCGAGACCGGGAGCCGCACCAAGGTGGCGGTCATCTCGCGCGACGACGCCATCGACCCGGTCGGCGCCTGCGTGGGCCTCAAGGGCTCGCGGGTGCAGGCGGTGGTGAACGAACTGGGCGGGGAGCGGATCGACATCGTGCCCTGGTCGCCCGATCCGGAACGCTTCGCGCGCCTGGCGCTGGCGCCCGCGCGGGTCGCGAAGGTGTTCTCCGACCCCGACTCGAAGACCATCCAGGCCATCGTCGACGAGGACCAGCTGTCGCTGGCCATCGGGCGCAACGGCCAGAACGTGCGGCTGGCCTCGGAGCTCACCGGCTGGAAGATCGACCTGTACTCCAGCCGTGAGTGGCTGGAGCGCGGCGGCGAGGGCCCGCTGTTCGCGCCGCTGCCGCCGGAGGAGGAGGCCGCCACCCACGTGCCCCTCAGCGAGCTCCAAGGTCTCTCCCCCGAGCTCGTCGCCCTGCTCGAGGGCGCCGGCTTCCGGCACCTCAACGAGATCCTCGACTTCGAGCGGGAGGACGTCCTCCGCGTCCCCGGGATGACCGAGGCGCTCGCCGGCGAGCTCGAGGCCGTCCTGGCCGAACTGATGGAGGAGGGCGGGGAGGAGGCCGGCGGCTGATGGAGCGCCTCCTGGGCCTGCTCGGCCTGGGGATGCGCGCCGGCGCGCTGGTGACGGGAGTGGACGCCGTGCGGCGGGCGCTGCAGGCGGACGAGGTGCGGTGCGTGGTGGTCGCGGCGGACGCCGGGCCCCGCGCGGCGGAGAAGGTGGTGCGGCTGGCCCGCGGGCGGGGGGTGCCCCTCGTGGCCGGGCCCGCGGCCGAGGTGCTGGGTGCCCGCCTGGGGCGCCCGGCCGTGATGGCGGTCGGTGTCCGGGACCGCGCGCTGGCCGACGGCGTGCTGCAGTCGGTTGGCCGGTCCCCCTGAGGAGGTGGATGTGGGCAAGCTGAGGGTGCACGAGCTGGCGGCGGAGTTCGGCGTGGAGGTGGAGCGGCTGCTCGACCTCCTGCGCGACATGGGCGTGTTCGTCCGGAGTCACCTGTCCACCCTCGAGGCGGACCAGGTGGCGGCCGTGCGGGTGCGCTGGGAGCGCGAGAAGCGCCGCGCCGCGGAGGAACCCAAGCCGAAGCGCGGGCGGCGGAAGGTGGTGGCGGAGGCGCCGGCCCCGGCACCCGAGGCGCGGCCCGCGAAGCGGCGGCGCACTGCGGCCGAGGTGGCGGCGGCCGAGGCCGAGCAGGCCGCGGTCGAAGCAGAACGGCAGGCGGAGCTGGACGCCCTGGAACGCGAGCGGGTGCAGCTCGAGCAGCCCGAACCGGCCAAGCTCTCCCTCGAGGAGCGGGCCCGGGCGCTCTTCAAGGAGCTGCCTCCGGCCCCGCCGGAGCCGGAGGCCGCCGCGGAGGCGGTGGTGGAGCCGGCGCGGCGGCCCGCGCCCCGCCCGGTCGAGCCGGCCGGGGAGGCGCCGCCGGCCGCACCCGGCGCGCCCAAGGCGCCGTTCATCCCCCCCCGGGTGCCGCGCCCCGTGCGGGCCGGGCTGCCCAAGCCGGTCTTCTCCAGTGCGCCCGCTCCCGCCGCCCCCACCGAGCGCGGCCCGGCCCGGCCGGACGGCGGCCGACCCGCCCGTCCGGGCGAGGCCGCCCCGCCGGCGGGCGGGGACCAGGCCCGCGGCCGGCGCGGCAAGAAGGGCCGGCGCGACAAGGTGGACCAGGAGGCGGTGCAGGCCAACATCTCCCGCACCCTGCAGGGGATGAAGGGTGCCCGGCGCAGCACGCGCCGGAGCGACGAGCCCAGCTACCGCGACATCGTCGCCGGGCAGCGGGCCGAGGAGCGCGAGCGGGAGAAGACGCGCATCCGGGTCAACGAGTTCATCTCCGTCGCCGAGCTGGCCGAGCTGATGAAGGTGTCGGCCACCCAGATCGTCCAGTTCGCCTTCAAGGAGCTGGGCCTGATGGTGACGGTGAACCAGCGGCTCGACTTCGACCAGATCGAGCTGATCGCGTCCGCCTTCGGCTTCGAGGCGGTGCGGGAGGAGGAGTACACCGCGGAGGTGGAGACCACCACGGAGGCCGAGCGGGCGGAGGACCTCGCCCCGCGCCCGCCGGTGGTCACCATCATGGGTCACGTGGACCACGGC
>JAICEH010000042.1 GCA_025924275.1 Gemmatimonadales bacterium
GCCCAGGAGGATGTACCCCAGCGCGGCGGGGAGGACGAAGAAGGCGATCCGCACGAGCCCGGCGCCGAGCCGGTCCCGGAGCAGCCCCTGCCCCGCCTCGCGTCCCGCCTCGCGCGAGAGCTCCGGGAGGGCGGAGGCGGCCACCGCCACGCCGAAGAGGCTGATGGGAAGCGACTGGAGGAGCTGCGCGTAGCCCAGCGCGGCGACTCCGCCCGGGACCAGCGAGCCGAGCTGGGTGTCCACCACCGAGGCGACCTGGGCCACGCCGGCACCGAGCACCACCGGCAGCCACGCGGTTCGGACCTCCCGGACGCCGGTCACCGCCGAGCCGAGCCGGAACGGCAGCCCCCCGAGGAGGCGGGCGCACGCGGGGAGCTGGAGGAGCACCTGGAGGAGGCTCCCGGCCACGGTGCCCCAGGCCAGCGCCGTCGCCAGGGAGCCGGGGCGCCGGTCCCAGAACGCGGCGAGCCAGAGGGCGGCGATGCCGGCGATGTTCCACACCGCGGGCGCGGCATAGGGCAGGAAGAACCGGCGATGCGAGTTGAGGATGCCAAGGCACCATCCCGAGACCACCATCAGACCGGTCATCGGGAAGAGGATCCGCACCAGCGTCACCGTGAGGTCCCGGGTCGGGCCCTCGAATCCGAACGCGACCACGTCGGTGAGCAGCGGCGCGAGGGCGATCCCGGCCAGCGTGGCCACCGCGGCCGCGGCGGTCAGGAGCCCGAGGACCGCCCCGGCGAGCGCGCGCGCGCCGGCCGTGTCACCCCGATCGAGGAGGCGGGAGTAGACCGGGATGAACGAGGCGGAGAGCGTGCCCTCGCCGAGGAGGTTCCGCAGCACGTTCGGGATCTTGAGGGCCGCGCGGAAGGCGTCGGCGGCCGGGCCGTTCCCGAGGTAGTGGGCGAACACCCGTTCCCGGACGAAGCCGAGCAGCCGGGTGAGCAGGATGCCGGCGGCCACCATCGCAGCGGGCCGGCGTGGAGGGGTACTCAGGGGCGGGGCGCGGGCGGGAGCGGTGGCCGCGGCGGGTCCTCCAGCACGCGCTGGAGGAACGCCTGCTCGTCGCGCAGCGACTCCACGGTGCGCTGGAGGTCCTCCACCTCCCCCTCGAGCAGGTCCACCTTGCGGCGCAGGTCCGACAGATCCGGCATGGCCTCCCCCTGTCCCTCGATCCGGCGGGCGATCGCTCGGCCGATGGGGCTGTCGATCACCAGCCCCAGGACCGGGACCAGCAGCACGAGGAGGAGGATGATGCCGACGATGGCCATGGGTGCAGTCTAGGAGCGGGCCGCGGCAGCTTCAAGCGCCGCGCCGTAGGCAACCCGGGCGGCGTCGCGGACCGCTGCCGCGAGAGTGCCCCCGTGGCGGGCGCCGAAGGTCGGGATGCCGAGGACGCGCTCCTGCGGTGCGCCATCGGGACGGAGGGCCGTGCGCGCGCGTCCGACCTGGGCCAGCTCGAGCGCCCGGCGCCGGAGGAGGTGGGTCACCAGCTTCCGCTCGGCCCGGTCGGCGGCCCAGGCGGCCCTGCGCCCGAGTCCCTCGAGGGCGCGGACCAGCGTGGGGTCCACCTCGGCGGCCACCTGCGCCAGGTCGCCGTAGTGGCGCGACGTGGCCTCGCCGAGGGCGGCGAGCGCCTGCGTGGCCAGGGGGGGCAGCTCGTGCCGCACGACGCGGCGCTCGAGCGCGGCGCCGTCCGCCATCAGCTCCTCGATCGATGCCCCGAACCTGGCCAGGACACGATCGGCCTGCGCCTCGACCACGATCCCGGACCACCGCGGCACGGGGCGCTGGACCGGGACCCCCAGCCGGAGGTAGACCGGCTCCGCGAGCGGCAGGTAGCGGAGTTCCCGGGGGCCGGCGACGTAGGCCGCGGTCGGCAGCAGGGCGCGCTCCAGCACCGGGCGGAGCAGCACGTTGGGGGAGAGCCGGTCGGCCCGCGCCTGGGCCAGGGCCTCGAGCTCCGTTTGGTCGAACCGCTCCCCGCTCCGCCGGAGGGACCAGCCGGCGCCCTGCGGCACCAGTCGGTCCCGCCCGTCGCGGCCCTCCACCATGACCAGGGAGGCCCCGTCGCCCACGGCCACGCCCGGGTCCGCCCCCGCATCGCGAAGCTGCCCGGCGCGCACCGCGAGTGCGGCGTCCAGCTCGGCGGCATGACCGGCCGCCTCGAGCAGGAGCGGGGCCATCGCGCGCTTCGCGGCGGGATGGGTGCTGTCGAAGCACACGACGCCGAGCGGCGCGAGCAGCTCGGCCATCCCCGAGGCGAAGGCGCCGGCAACGGTGGCGTCGGGATGCCAGTGACGGCGGACCCAGGCGAGCATCGCCTCGCGATGGGGGCCGCTGCGCAAGGTGCGCTCGAGCGCGGCGACGGCGTACGACACCTCGGGGCCGAGCAGTTCGCGTGACATGGGAGTGAGCGGGTCCGAGGGCCGCCGCGCGCGCAGCACGTGGCGGACCAGCCCGCCCTCCTCGTCGAGCCACGCGGCGCCAGCCGCCTCCGCGAGGTCGTGGTCGTCGCCAGCGAGCCAGAAGACGGGAACAACCGGCCGGCCCCACGCGGCCGCGAGTTCCGCCGCCAGGGCCGCGGCCGAGACCGCCTTGTGCAGGGTGTAGAGGGGCCCGCCGAAGAGGCCGGGCTGCTGGCCGGTGGTGACCGCAACCGCGCCCCGCTCCTGGAGGCGGTCGACCAGCGCGGCAGTCCCGTCGGCCGGCACGAAGGCTTCCCGGAGGCCGACGGCGATGCCCCCCGGAGCCGGCGGCTCGGGGGGGACGATCGGGGCGATCGGGGTGGCGACGAGGCGGAAGCTCATTCCCGCTCCGCCAGCAGCAGGACCCGCGGGCTCGACTCGGCCAGCGGGGCACCGTCGTAGTCACCGAGGCGGTGCCGTATCTCCGCGCCCGCCCGGGTGAGCATCGCCGCCAGGTCGCCCGGCTCGAACAACCGGACCCGCTCGAGGAAGCGTCGCCCGTCGGCGAGTTCGATGTCCTTGACGACGAAGCGCCCGCCCTCCGCCAGCCGGCGGCGGAGCCGCACCGGGGTCCCCGCGAGGGTCGTGACCTCCTCGGCCACGAGGGCGGCCCGCACCCGGGCGGCGTGGAGAAAATCGAGGACGAACCACCCGCCGGGGCGCACCGTGGCGACCATTCCGGCCAGGGCGGCGGCGTGCTCCTCGTCCCGGTCGAAATAGCCGAAGCTGGTGAAGAGGTTCACGGTCAGGTCCATCGTGCCGGGACGCACCGGGAGGAGCCGCATGTCGGCCCGCACCAGCGGGGCGAGCGTCTCCTCCCGGGCGCGGGCCAGGAGCCCCGGCGAGAGGTCGAGGCCAACGACGCGAGCCCCCGCGGTGGCGAGGGCCCGCGCGTGCCGGCCCTCCCCGCAGGCCACGTCGAGCACCCGCCAGCCCGGCTGCCAGGGCAGCGTCCGGACGAGCAGCGCCACGAGCCGCTCGGCATCGGCGTCGTCACGATGAGGGTAGACGTGGAGGTAGGCGTCGTTGAACCACTCCTCGAACCACTCGGTCATGGGCCCGGGCGGGCGCAGGGCCCCCGGCGCCATCGCGTCCGTCCGGCTTCGGGCCCCGCGGGCAGCGGACGGTCAGGCTCGATGATACGGATGCCCCTCGAGGATGGTGAACGCGCGATAGAGCTGCTCATAGACGATGACCCGGGCCAGTTCGTGCGGCAGGGTGAGCGGACCCAGGCTCCACCTGGCCGCCGCCCGGGCGAGGACGGCGGCGCCGTGGCCGTCCGCCCCCCCGATCGCGAGGGCCCCCGGGCGGGCCTCCTCGCGCCAGCCGGCCACCTGCCGGGCCAGCTCCGCGCTCGACCAGGCCTGCCCACCGCCGTCGAGGGCGACCAGCCGCGCCCCCGCGGGCAGGCCCCGGAGCAGCGCCTCCGCCTCCCGGTCCGGCCGTGCGCCGCCGCCGGCCGACTCCCGCACCTCCCGCTCGACGACCCGGGCGAAGCGCCCGAGCCGCCGGCGGTAGTCGTCACACGCCTCGCGGAACCCCGGGCGCAGCCGGCCGACCGCGAGGACGTGGAGCTCCATCAGGCATAGAGCCCGCGGAGCCGGTGGACCGCGGCGACCCGCTCGATCGCGAGCATGTAGGCGGCCTGGCGCATGCTGACCTCATGGCGCTGCGCCATCGTGGCCACCTCCTCGAACGCCCGGACCATGATCTTCCCGAGCCGGTCGTTCACGTTCTCCTCGTCCCAGAAGTAGCCGCCGCGATCCAGCACCCACTCGAAGTAGCTCACGGTGACGCCGCCGGCATTGGCGAGGATGTCGGGGATCACGAAGACGCCCTTCTCCTCCAGGATCCGGTCGGCATTCGCCGTGGTGGGGCCGTTGGCCCCCTCGCAGATGATCCGGGCGCGGACGCTGCCCGCGTTCCGGCTGGTGATCACGTTCTCCAGGGCCGCCGGCACCAGCACCTCGCACTCGAGCGCGAGCAGCTCCTCGTTGGTGATGCGCTCGGCGCGAGGGTACCCGTCGAGGTAGCGGTGCTCCCGCACCCACTTGAGCGCGTCCTCGATGTCCAGTCCCGCGGGGTTGTAGATGGCCGCGGACTTGTCGCTCACCGCCAGCACCCTGGCTCCCTCGCGGGCCAGCAGGTTGGCCGTCACCGAGCCGACGTTCCCGAAGCCCTGCACCACCACGCGGGCGCCCACGATCGGGAGCCCGAGCTTCCGAAGGGCCTCGCGGGTCACCATCATGCAGCCCCGCCCGGTGGCTTCCCGCCGCCCCAGCGACCCGCCCATCTCGACCGGCTTCCCGGTCACCACCGCCGTCACGGTGTGGCGCTTGTGCATGGAGTAGGTGTCCATGATCCACGCCATCACGCGCTCGTTGGTGTTCACGTCGGGCGCGGGCACGTCGGAGTCGGGGCCGAGCAGGTCGATGATGGCGGCGGTGTAGCGCCGGGTGAGCCGTTCCAGCTCGCCGGTGCTCATCGTCGTCGGCTCGCAGATCACCCCACCCTTGGCACCGCCGAAGGGGATGTTCACCACCGCGCACTTCCAGGTCATCCAGGCGGCGAGCGCGCGCACCTCGTCCAGGGTGACGTTGAGATCGAACCGGATGCCGCCCTTCCCGGGTCCGCGGGAGGTGTTGTGCAGCACCCGGTACCCGGTGTAGACCTCGATGTCCCCGTTGTCCCGCTGGATCGGCACCGCCACCGTGAGCTCCTTCTCGGGGTGGCGGAGGATCTTGTAGAGCCCGGGGTCGAGGCCGAGCTTCTCGGCGGCGACGTCGAAGCGCGACATCATCGCCTCGTACGGGTTCTCCTCGTGCAGGAAGGTGTCCTTCTCGGGACGAATGAGTTGCGACACGTGCGTCGAGTGGGTGCTCATGGCTGTCCGGTCCGCGGGGGAGCCGGCCTATGGGTTCGGGAATCGGGTCGATCGGGGCCGATTGGAGCCCCCAGCTGCTCGACCGGGGTGACCACGGCGTCGAGGGCGGCGACGAGGTCCGCCTCGCCGTGCTCCCACACCGGGTCGAGCTGGGCGACGAGCGGCTCCGGGGCGCTCGCCGGCCAGCGGTGCCGCAGCTTCACCGCGTCCTTCTCCGTGACGACGACGTGGTCGGCCTTCCGGCTCGCCCGGGCGAGCCACGCCACGTCCTCCTCCCGAAACTCGTGGTGGTCGGGCCACGTCGCCACCTGGACGGCGGCGCCCAGCCCCTTCAGCTGGGCGACGAAGGCGTCGGGATCCGCGATGGCTGCCGCGGCCACCACCCGTCGGCCTTCCAGTCGGCCCGCCGGAATGGGCTCCCCCGAGAGGAGCCCCTCGAGCCGGCGCAGCCCGAGGTGCACCACCGCCACGGGCCCTTCCACGCGCGGGGCCAGCTCCGCCGCCAGCGCCAGCGCGACATCGGGGCCGGCCCGCTTCCGGGTCACCACCAGCACGTCGGCGCGGTCGAGCGCTCCCAGCCCCTCGCGCCACGGTCCCGCGGGCAGGGGCCAGCGCACCGCGCGGCTGGTCTCGGCGCTCACGACGACCACGTTGAGGTCCCGGCGGACGTCGAGCCGCTGGTAGGCGTCGTCCAGCACCAGGACCTGCGCCCCGCGCGCCAGCGCACGCTCGGCGCCGAGCCGGCGGTCCGGGTCCGCCACGACCACCGCCTCGGGCACGGCGCGCTCGTGCACCCGCGCCTCGTCCCCACCCCGGTAGCCCCGGAGGAGCACGCCGGGCACGAGACCGTGGTCACGATAGTGCCGCGCGATCCAGATGGCCACGGGCGTCTTGCCCGAGCCCCCGACGGTCAGGTTGCCCACGGCGACGCTCGGGAGCGGGAGATCGTGGGTCGCCATCCAGCCGCGCGCATACCCCGCCCGGCGGGCACTCATCATCCCGCGCCACAACCCGGCCGCAGGGAGGAGCGCCAGCCGGGCGAGGCGAGCGTCGAGGCGCCGGCTGGTCCAGAGCCAGCGGATCACCCGGTGGGTGTCGCCCCTGCGCGTCCTGATCATCCGGCCTCCCCGAGTTCCGCGGCCAACCGGCCGAGGGCCGACTCCGTCGCCGTCACGCCGGCGGCCAGCCCGGCCTCGCCGGGAGCCACCAGGAGCGGCTCCGAGTACCCGATCCGCACCCGCGCGAAGGGCTGCGGCACGCAGAACCGGTCCCACGACCGGAAGCGCCAGGCCCGGTCGGGGACGGCGTGTACCGCCACGATCGGCACGCCCGCCTGCTGGGCCGCCGCCACCACGCCGGGCTTGAGCACCCGCCGGGGCCCCCGGGGCCCGTCCGGCGTGAAGGCCACCATGCGGCCGGCCTGCAGGGCCCGTAGGGCGCCCAAGAGCGCCCTCGAGCCGCCGCGGGTGCTCGAGCCGCGCACCGCATCGAATCCGAAGCGCGCCGCCACATCGGCCAGGTACTGCCCGTCCCGTGCCTCGCTGACCACGATCGCCACGCCCAGGTTCCGGTGCCGCCAGAGCGGCATCAGGAGGATGTCGTGCCAGAGCGCGACCACCAGCGGCCGGCCCGCGGCGACCAGGCCGCGCCAGGCCGGGCTTCCCTCCTCGCGGAATCGCCAGGTCCGGGCCAGCGCCGCCACCACGGGTGGTGCCAGCCGCGCCACCGCGGCGGGCGACGGACGCAGCTTCACCCGGGGAGAAGCTCCAGCGCCAGCCCGGCCACCCGCTCGGCGGCCCCCGGCTGGCCCAGGCGGCGCCGGACCTCGGTGAAGCCGCGGCGCTGCTCCTCGCCGGCTGCGGAGCCCGGGGCGAGCAGCCTCCCGGCCTCCATCGCCAGCCGCGCGGCGGTGACCTCCGACTGCAGGACCTCCGGGATGACCTGGCTCCCGGCGATCAAGTTCACCAGGCTCACGAATGGCACCGTCACCAGGCGGCGCGCGATGACCCAGGTCACCGGGTGTACCGCGTAGGCCACGACCATCGGGGTGCCGGCGAGGGCGCACTCCAGGGTGGTGGTGCCCGACTTGGCGAGCGCCGCATCCGCGGCCGCCATCACCAGCCGGGAATCGTCCCGCACCAGCATCGACCCGTCCGCCCCGGGGTAGGCGCCGGAGCCAGTGGCCGCCACGAGCACGCGATCGCACCCGCCCGTGCCCCGGAGGGCGGCGGCGGCGTCCCGCATCGCCGGCCAGAGCCGCCTGACCTCCCCGCCACGGCTTCCCGGCAGCAGGGCGAGGACGCGCTCGGAGGCGCCGATCCCCAGCCGCGCCCGCGCCTCCGCCCGCCCGGGCCACGGCGGCCCATCGAGCAATGGGTGACCCACGTAGGTCGCGGCCACGCCCATCCGGGCGAAGAACTCGGCCTCGAAGGGCAGGATCACGGCCACGCGGTCCACCGCCCTGGCGAACCGCCTGGCCCGTTCCGGCCGCCACGCCCAGAGCTGCGGCGCCACGTAGTAGAGCACCGGCACGCCCGCCGCCCGGGCGGCCTCGGCCACCCGGAGGTGGAATCCGGGATAGTCCACCAGCACCACCAGATCCCACTCGCCGCGGTCCAGCGCCCGGCGCCACTCCCGGAGCAGCCGCGCGTGGCGCGGGATCGAGGCGAGCACCTCGGCCAGGCCGAAGGCCGTGTAGTCCTCCATCCGCCAGCGGACCCGGGCCCCGGCCGCCTCGAGCCGGGGCCCCCCCAGCGCGTCGACCCTGGCGTCCGGGCGACGGCGGAGCAGCGCCGCGACCACCGGGGCAGCGTGGAGGTCGCCCGAGGGCTCCCCCGCCGAGACGAGGATCCGCGGGCCAGCCGACATCAGGCGGCGTGGAAGCGTCGCACCGCCTCGGTGACGCGCAGCGCCAGGGCCAGCGCCGCGCGCCCCTCCGCGCCGCTCACCGCCACCCGGCCCTCCCCACGCACCGCGCCGACGAAGGCCTCCAGCTCCATCCGCAGCGCGTCGCCCTCCGGGGCCTCGAGCGGCACCATCTCCACCGCCTCCTCGAGGGCGGTCCCGCCGCCGGGGGTCCACCCCTTCCGGAGCCGGAAGTAGACCCCGGTGCCCGCGGCCAGGTCCAGGGAGAAGTAGCCGCTGGGCTGCACCAGGCGGAGCTTCCGCTCCCGCTTGAGCCCGAGTCGCGAAGTGGTGACGTTGGCCACCGCCCCGCCGCCGAACTCCACCCACGCGTTGGCGATGTCCACGTGGGGCGAGAGCACCGGGACCCCGACGGCGCGCACCTCGCTCGCCTCCCGCCCACCGAAGAGGTGGAGGACGAGGTCCAGGTCGTGGATCATCAGGTCGAGGACGACGGGCACGTCGGTGCCGCGCACCGTGAACGGGGCGACACGCTCGGCCTCGGCGAACCGGGGTCCGTCGAGGAACGGGCCCGCGGCCCGCACCGCACGGTTGAAGCGCTCGATGTGCCCCACCGCCAGCGGCAGCGCCTCGGCCTCCGCCAGGGCCACGAGGTCGTCGGCCTCCTCGAGCGTGGCCGTGAGCGGCTTCTCCATCAGCACCGCCACCCCGCGCCCGAGCGCCTGGCGCCCCACCGCCTGGTGCACCGAGGTCGGCACCGCGACGGACACCGCCCGGACCCGGGCGAGGAGGTCGTCGGCGTCCGCGAAGTAGCGGGTGCCCACCTCGGTGGCGACCCGCTCCCCGGCGACGGGGTCGGTGTCGGCCACGCCAACCAGGTCCACGCCCTCCAGGGTGGCCAGGTGGCGCGCGTGGTGCCGCCCCAGCGCGCCGGTGCCGATCACTCCCACGGGCAGGCGGGCGCTCACGCCGGCACCCCGCGGCCGCTGGACTCGACGAACTGGATGAACCGGTCCACCTCGGGCGAGCCCGGGAGGTCGAGGCGGGCCCGCTCCAGTGCCTGGGACAGGTTCAGGTCGGAGTTGAAGAAGAGCCGGTAGCAGCGCTTGAGCGCGGAAATGGTCTCCGGGGCGAAGCCGTTCCGCTGCAGCCCGATCGAGTTGAGTCCGAAGAGCTCCATCGGGTTGCCGACCGCCTTGACGTAGGGCGGGATGTCCTGATTGACCCGGGTGCACCCGCCCACGAAGGCGTAGGCGCCGATGGTCACGAACTGGTGCACCGCGACGAGCCCGCTCAGGCTGGCGTGGTCGTGGATCGTGACGTGCCCGGCGATCTGCGTCCCGTTGGCGATCACCACCCGCCCGGCCACGTGGCAGTCGTGGGCGATGTGGACGTAGCTCATCAGGAAGCAGTCCGGCCCCACCACGGTGCGGCCGGTGGCCGCGGTGCCCCGGTTCACGGTGCAGTACTCCCGGAGCACGGTCCCCTCCCCGACCTCCACCCAGGTCTCCTCGCCCTTGAACTTGAGGTCCTGCGGCGGCCCGCCGAGGATCGTGCCCACGCCGACCTGCACGCCGGCCCCGAGCCGGACGTAGCGCTCCAGCGAGGCCCGCGCGTCGATGCGGCAGCCGGGCCCGGTGACGACGTCGGGCCCGATGATGGCGAAGGGGCCCACGACCGTCCCGTCCCCCAGCTCCGCGGAGGGATCCACGAGGGCGGTCGGGTGGACGGACGCCGTCACCGGTCCACGACCCTCGCCATCATGTCGGCCTCGCTCACCACCTGCCCGTCCACCAGCGCGACGCCCTTCATCCGGCAGGTCTTGCCGCGGAACTGCACCATCTCCAGCTCGAAGCGGAGCTGGTCGCCCGGCACGACGGGGCGGCGGAACTTCACCCCGTCGAGCGACATGAAGTAGACCACCTTCTCCTGGCGCTCCTCCCCCTTGAACAGGCCGAGGAGCAGCATCCCGCCCACCTGGGCCATCGCCTCGATGATGAGCACCCCGGGCATGATCGGGTGGCCCGGGAAGTGGCCCTGGAAGAAGGGCTCGTTGATCGTGACGTTCTTGATCCCGACGATCCGCTTCTCGCCCTCCACCTCGATGATGCGGTCCACCAGCAGGAACGGGTACCGGTGGGGGATGACGTCGAGGATCTGGCCGATGTCCATCGCGATGCCGCCCTCGCGCTGCCCGGTGCGGGCCAGCGCCCGGGCGAGGGCCACGTTTCCCTGATGGCTCGGCCGGTTCGCCACGACGTGCGCTTCGAGCCGTCCCCCGAGCAGGGCCAGGTCCCCGATCAGGTCCGCCGCCTTGTGCCGGACGAACTCGTCCCGCCAGCGCAGTTCCGTGTCGAGCACCCGGGTCTCGTCGAGCACGACGGCGTTGGCGGTCGAGGCGCCCCGGATGAGCCCCTGCTCCCGGAGCCGGTCCACCTCGTGGGTGAAGCCGAAGGTGCGCGCGCCGGCGAGTTCGCGGGCGAACACCTCCGGGGTCAGCTCCCAGCTGCCCGCCTGGCTCCCGATCAGGGGATGGGGGAAGTCGATGGTGACGGTGAGCCGGCAGCCGCGGGCGGGGGAGATGACGTAGGTCGAATCCCCCTCGGTGACCGTGAACGGGGCACCCACCCGGTAGCGGACCGGTTCGCCGGGCCGCTCGACCGGGGCGGCGGCCTGGAGCGCCTCGAGGAAGGGCCGGAACGAGCCGTCGCCGGCCGGCGGCTCGGGCCCGTCGAGCGCCACGGTGATGTCCTCGACCCCGAGCCCCCGGATGGCCGCGAGGACGTGCTCCACGGTATGCACCTCCGCCGATCCCTCTCCGAGCACCGTGCGCCGCTCGGTGGCCTGCACGGCGGAGAGGCGCGCGGGGATGCCCGGCGCGCCCGGCAGGTCGGTCCGGCGGAAGACGATGCCCTGCCCCGCCGGCGCCGGCTCGAAGGTCAGCGTCGTGGCGCTCCCGGTGTGGAGCCCGACGCCCTCGACGGTCGCGGACCGCTCGATGCCGATTCTACCCACGGGTTGCTCGCTCCTTGGCCAGGTCCTCGAGTTGATCGGCGATCCGGGCGAGCCGGGCGAGTGCGGCGTCCCGCCGGAGCTGCTCCCGGTGCGGCCGGGCCGGGTAGCCGCTCACGTCGCCGCCGGGCGGAACCGAGGCCGTGACGCCCGCCTGGCCCCCGACCCGCACCCGGTCCCCCACCACGAGATGCCCGCCGATCCCGGCCTGGCCGGCCACGATCACGCCGTCGCCCAGGCGGGTGCTCCCGGAGATCCCCACCTGGGCCATCACCAGGCAGTGCCGCCCCAGGCGGACGTTGTGCGCCACGTGCACCAGATTGTCGAGCTTCGACCCGGCGCCGATCACGGTGTCATCCACGCTGCCGCGGTCGACGCAGGTGTGCGCCCCGACCTCGACGTCGTCCTCGAGGATGCAGCCCCCGACGTGGCGGGTGCGGCGATGACCGTCCGGGCCGCTCCGGAAGCCGAAGCCCTCGCCCCCCACCACCGCCCCGGTCTTGAGGCGGACCCGGTGGCCCAGCCGGGCCCCGGCGTGGCAGACGACGAAAGGGCCGATCTCCACGTCGTCGCCCGCCTCCACCCCGTCCTCCAGGACCGCGTACGGCCCCACGATGCACCGCGCGCCCAGCCGGACGCCACGGCCCAGCACGGCGCCCGGCCCCACCCGGAGCCCCGGCCCGAACCTGGTCCCGGGTCCGATCCGGGCGGCCGAGTCGATGCCCGGCTCCGGGCCCGACGGCGGATACAGCGCTTCCACGGCCACGGCCAGCGCCGCCATCGGGTCGGCAACCACGATCCGCACGGCGGGTCCGCCCGGCTCCGCGGCGAGCGCC
>JAICEH010000043.1 GCA_025924275.1 Gemmatimonadales bacterium
GCCACCGGGGAGTACCGCTGGTTCCCGGCGCGGGACGTCCTCGGCCTGTTCACCCTGGGCCTTGCGGCCTTCGCGGACTGGGGTGGGGCGTGGTACGACGGGTCCAGCCAGCGCACCGGCTGGGACGCCGGGTTGGGCGTGCGGATGGGCGCCAGCCGCGCCTCCGATCCCCGCGCGCTCCGCTTCGACTTTTCCTACCGGAGCGCCGTGGGCGACATCGCCGCAGGCTGGGTCTTCTCGGTGGGGACCGGGCTGCCGTTCAACGCCCGGCTCTTCTGAACGCCTCCGGCTACCCGCCCGCCACCATCCCCGCCCGCGCCTGCAGCCGGTCCCGGACCTGCCGCTGGATCCGCCCCCGCCCCTCGACGAAGGCGGGGTCCTGCGCGATCCGGTCGTACAGGCCGGACGTGAAGACCCAGTCGAGCACCAGCGGGGTGTGCGCCGCGGCGCGTTCCAGCCAGCGCAGCGACTCGGCGGTCTGCCCGGTCCACGCGTAGTAGGTCGCGAGGTCGCTGAACTGGTGCGCGGTGGCGTACTCCTCGCGCTCCAGCAGCCCCCGGAGGGAGTCGGCCATCACCTTCGCCTCCGCCTCGCGCCCGGCGGCGTGCAGGCAGGTGGCCTGCGCCGCGAGCCAGGGACCGAAGCTCCGGCTGACGCACTCCGAGGCCCGACCCGCGAGCGGCAGGGCGTAGCTCTCCAGCGCCTGCGCGATCAGGTCGCCCGGGTCCTGCGCCAGCCGGGCACGGGCCCACTCGACCGCGAGGTCCGGCCGCCGGACCCGGAGGGCCACGGTGATGGCCCCGTGCCGGACCGGGGCAGAGAGCGGGTCGAGGGCGACCGCCTGCCGCGCGAGCCCGAGGGTCGAGTCCACCAGCCCGCGCTGGCCGGCGACGTGTGCCAGGTCGAGCAGTGCCTCCGGCTGGTTCGGGGCGGCGGTCAGTGCCGCCGCGTAGAGGCGGAGCACCGTGTCCACCGGCGCGCCGGCAAAGTGCGCCGTCCGGGCCAGCTCCAGCAGGGCCGACGGGTTGGTGCTGTCCGCCGCCATCGCGCGCCGCGCCAGCTGGCCGGCCATCGCCAGCTCGCTGTACAGGTCGTCCGGGCCCCGGAAGGCGTAGATCACCGATTGCGAGTGCGCCCGGGAGAGCCCGGCCAGCGCCTCGGCCGAGCCCGGGTCGAGGGTCACCGCGGCGAGGAAGGCCTCGCGCCCACTGGTCAGCGCCTGCGGAGTGCTGCGCGCCAGCCAGTAGCGGCCCCGGAGCATCGCCGTGGTGAAGGCGGCCCCCGGCGCGGCCCGAGCCCCGGCCGCGGGCGCCGGGCCCCCAGCCACCAGCTCAGCTGCGACCCGCTCGGCCAGTTCCGCCGGCACCATCCCGAGTTGCGCCTCGCTCCCGCCCCAGCTCCGCTGCCAGACCGTCCCGCCGTCCCGCGCCCGAACCAGCCGGGCCGTGGTGCGGAGCCCGCCGGGGACGGGGCTCACCGTGCCGGTGAGCAGGTGCGCGACGCCCAGCGTGTCCCCGATCGCCCCCGGCGACCAGCCCGCCTCCACCATCGCGATCGCCGCGCCCGGTGCGGCCACCTGGAGCCCGTCATAGCGGCTCAGGTCGGCGTGGATCTCGCGGGCCAGCCCTTCGGTCACCGAGTCGGCCACCGAGCCCGGCGGATCCGCCACGAACGGCAGCACCGCCAGCGAGGCCTCGGGGCCGCCCGCCGCGGTCCGCGGCGAGCGGGCCAGCAGCACCAGGGCCACGAGGGCGAGCGCGATGGCTCCGAGCACCAGCCAGCCGCTGGCGCGGGCCGGACGGAGCGAGGGGGAGGGCCGGGGGGTGTAGGCCCGCCGGTCGCCGGTGATGCCGGTCGGGGTCACCTGGCGCGAGGGCTCACCCAGGGCCGCACGGAGGTCGGCCGCCATCTCCCCCGCCGACTGGTAGCGGTCGGCGGGCCGCTTCTCCATCGCGCGGCTCACGATCTCCATCACCCGGTCGGGCAGCTCCGGCCGGCGCCGCTCCAGCGGGAACGGCGCCTGCTCGAGGTGCATCGAGAGCACCTCGGTCACCGAGGGCGCGTCGAAGGGGGGCCGCCCGGCCAGCATCTCGTAGAGGGTGCAGCCCAGGCTGTAGACGTCCGCCCGCGCGTCCACCGGGTCGCGGCCGCGGACCTGCTCCGGGCTCATGTAGGCCGGCGTGCCGATCGGCACCCCGGTCCCGCTCAGCGTGAGCTCGTTGGCCAGGCTGTTGGCCCGCGCGATCCCGAAGTCGGCCACCACCGCCTGCCCGTTGGAGAGCAGGATGTTCTCCGGCTTGATGTCGCGGTGGACGATGCCGCGCCGGTGGGCGTACTCCAGCGCCTCGGCCACCTCGCGCGCGGTGAGCAGCGCCTCCTCCACGGGGAGCTGCCCCTCGCGGATCATCCGGTCGCGAAGCGACTCGCCCTCCACGTAGGGCATGACGGAGTAGACGATGTCGCCCACCGTCCCCGAATCGATGAGCGGCAGGACGTTGGGGTGCTGCAGGGGCGCCGTGATCCGCACCTCGCGGAGGAAGCGCTCGGCGCCCACCATCGAGCAGGCCTCGGGGTCGAGCACCTTGATCGCCACCTCGCGGCCGAGGTGGCGATCCCGCGCCAGGAACACGATCGACATCCCGCCGCGGCCGATCACCCGGTCCACGTCGTAGCGGTCGCGCAGGGCGTCGGCGACCCGCTGGCTGTAGGTGGGGCGGGACTCCGGGCTCACGCGGCGGGCGTCGCGTCGATCTCGACCGCCCGCACCGTGCCGCCGGCGGCGGCCCGGATCCGGGCCTCGAGCAGGGCGGGGGGCAGCTTCTTCCTGAGCCGAACGGCGTACTCCAGCCGCTGGCCTCCGTCCACGGTGGTCATGCCGATGAAACGCCAGCGCTTCACATCGGTTCCCAGGAGCGCCTCGATGGCGGCCCGGGCCGCCGGGCCCGCGCCCGCGAGCTCGACCCGGAGCGGTGTCAGCGGCTTCGACGCCTCCTCCTCGCCCAGGTCGGACGAGACCTTCTCCCGCCGGTCGGCCACCCGGTTGGCCACCTGGGCCAGCTGGTCGGGGGCGAGGGAGCGGAGGATCTGCTGGTCCAGCATCGAGACGAACTGGTGGGTCCGGTTGGCCACGGCGAGGGCGCGCCGGAGCCGCTGCTCCGCGGCCCCGCCCTGCAGCGCGCCCGGCACCCGCCCGAAGTCGCTCCACCAGAGCACCAGCATGACGGCGTTGAACATCAACGATAGGGCGGCCGCGATCCCGGTGGCCTGCACCCCGCAAGCGAGGCCCACCGCGATCGCGAGGAAGATGAACACCGCGTCCTTGCTGTCCTCGAGCCGGTTCCGGAAGCTCACCGCGGCGACGATGCCGGCCAGCGCGAAGGCGAGGCCGACGCTGTTCTTGACCACGACCACCACGCCGGCCACGACCACCGGGAGGATGAGCAGCGTCTGCACCAGGGACTGGCGGTAGCCCTGCTTGGCGCGGGTCAGGACGTAGGTCCACGCCACGGGGAGCATGAGCGCCACGGCGGCAGTGCTCACCAGCACCACCATCACGATGGCGTCGACGCCGGTGGCGGTCGGTGCCACGGACGGGAGCGGCTGGCCCAGGCCGATGGCACTCCCGGCCGCCCCGTAGTTCTGGGCGTCGAGGGTCCGGCGGAACTCGGGGAAGAAGTAGCCGAGCACCACCCCCGAGGCGAACAGCGCGACGTAGTAGGCGGCGATCCGGACGACCGGTTGGTCGCCGAGGCGGTCGAGCAGGGAGCGGTCGCGGGGCCCAGCGGACATGGGTGGAAGCTAACGCCCGCGGGCGGCGGCATCTAGGTTCCCCCGATGCTCCAGAGCCGCCCCGCGCTCCTCACCCTCGCCGCGCTGGTCGCCTTTGCCGCCAACTCGGTCCTGGCGCGCCTGGCCCTTCGGGGCGGGGCGATCGACGCGGCGAGCTATGCCGCCCTCCGGCTCGCCGCCGGCGCGGCCGCCCTGGCACTCATCGTCGGGTTTCGCGGCCGCCGCCCCGCGGGAGGCGGCTCCTGGCGGTCCGCGGCGCTCCTCACCGCCTACGCCATCCCGTTCTCGTTCGCCTACCTCGCCCTCACCACGGGCACCGGTGCCCTGATCCTGTTCGGCGCCGTGCAGCTCACCATGATCGGCGCGGGGCTCGTCGTCGGCGACCGCCCGCCGCCCGCCACCTGGCTCGGCGCGGTCCTCGCCACCGGGGGGCTCGTGGCGCTGGTCCTGCCGGGGCTCGCCGCGCCGCCGCCCTGGGCGGCCGCGCTGATGGCGCTCGCCGGCGCCGCCTGGGGGGCCTACTCCCTCGCGGGGCGCGACGTGGCGGAGCCGCTCATCGCCACCGGCGGCAATTTCCTCCGTGCCGCCGGAGTCGGCGTTGGAATCGCGCTCCTGGCGCGGCTCCTCGCCCCCGGCAGCGGTTACCTCACCGGCACCGGCGTCGCGCTCGCCGTGGCCTCCGGCGCGATCGCCTCGGGGCTGGGCTACGTGGCCTGGTATGCAGCGCTTCCCGGACTCACCCGCACCCATGCGGCGCTGGCGCAGACCTCGGTGCCGGTGATCGCCGCTGCCGCAGGCATCCTGCTCCTGGCCGAACCGCTGACGCCGAGGCTGGTCTGGTCCGGCGGGGCGATCGTGGCCGGGATCGCGCTCGCGGCGCTGCCGCCCCGGCGTGTCAGTCCTGGGGAGTAGCGCCGGCCGCCTCGTACCACGCCAGGCACTCCGCCTCGCGACCCCGCACCACTCGCTTCCCTTCGAGCGGTCCCCGCCCGGCGGTAACCACGGTGGCCTGCTGGTCCGGCCCGGCGCCGTCGTGGTAGATCACCACCCAGTCCCGGGTGCGGCCGAGCCGGTGCGCGAGCGCGGTGTTGGAGAAGAGCGCCGTGTACTCCCGCTCGCCGCGGGAAGTGTGGAGCACCGGGAGCCAGGCCTCCCGGGCGGGGTTGAAGCGACGGGGGGCGATGGTGCGAAGCGTGCCCGCCCGGGCCCGGCGGCGGTACTCGCGGTCCACGTCGAGCAGCTCCCCTACGAGCGGCTCCCCCGGGTGCAATGCCGCCCGCGGCCGGCTCCGCGCCAGCCGCGCGGCGAGACTCTCGCGGACGGTGGCCACCCGCCGTGGCCCCAGCCCCGACAACTGGTCCAACCGGCCGTCGTGCGCCGCCTGCTCCAGGTCCTCGAGGGTCCCGATGCCGAGTTCCTCGTGGACCCGCTCGGCCAGCTTGGGTCCCAGGCCCGGCACCGTCGCGAGGAGGGCCACCGGGTCGCTTTCCCCCCGGAGCCGCTCGAGCATCGAGCTCCGGCCGGTGGTCACGATGTCGCGGATCACCCGGGCCAGGCGCGGGCCGATGCCCGGCACCGCGTCCAGCCCCTCCACGCCCTCCTCGGCCACGAGCTCCGAGGCCGGCCGGGCCAGGTCCCGGACCGCCTGCGCGCCGTGGCGGTAGGCCGCCACGCGGAAGCGATTCGCGTCCTGCTCCTCCAGCAGCCGGGCCATCTCCTCGAGCCGCGACGCGACCTGCCGGTTCTCTTCCATCTTGGTCCCCCGACCGCTACCCGGCCGACGGGCTCGCCGGACGATCCTCGCGCTCCGTGCGCGGCTCCTCCTCGAAGACGCCGTGGCGGTAGGCGATGGCGCGGAGCGTCGGCTCGTCCAGGGAGCGGAAGAACTCGGCCAGCTCCTGGTACGCGCCGGGCTGGCCGGCCGCGTAGGTCCGGTCGAGGACCTCGAGGATGCCGGCGACCACTGCCTCGTGGCCGGCCCGGGCCTCGAGCCGGGGCTTGGGGATGCGGGTCATGGCTCACCTCCTGGCCCAACATGGAGGCCGATGGCGCAAGAGATGGTGAAGGCGACGGGAGGGTCGCGGTCCCATTCCCCCAAAACATTCAACCCTCCTTCAGGCCCCGCTCAGGACCTGGATCACACTCTTCTCCCGGGCCCCAAGTGGAGGTGCAGGATGTACTTCCGTGACCGCATCGAGGCCGGGCGCCTGCTGGGCGCCGAGCTGACCGGGCGCGGCTTCGTTGATCCCGTCGTCCTCGGCCTGCCGCGCGGCGGCGTCCCCGTGGCGGCGGAGGTAGCCCGCGCGCTCGGCGCCCCGCTCGACGTGCTCGTGGTGCGGAAGGTGGGCGCGCCGTTCCAGCCCGAGCTCGCCGTCGGGGCCGTGGCCGAGGGCGTGACGGCGCTGTCCGAGGACCTGATCGTGCAACTCGGCATTCGCCGGGCGGAGGTCGAGGCGGTGGCGGATGCGGAGCGGGGGGAAGTCGCGCGACGGACGGCGAAGTTCCGCCGGGCGGCGCCGCGCCTGGACCTCCGGGGGAGGACCGCCGTGATCGTGGACGACGGGATCGCGACCGGTGCGACCGCCCGCGCCGCCGCGGAGGTGGCCCGGAAGCTCGGCGCGGCGAGGGTCGTGGTGGCCGCACCGGTGAGCTCGCTCGAGGCCCGGCGCGTGCTGCGAGGGGTCGCCGACGAGGTCGTCGCGCTCGACTATCCGGATCCGTTCATGGCGGTGGGGTGCTGGTACGACGACTTCCGGCAGACGACCGACGAGGAGGTCGTGCAGCTCCTCGTCGCGGCGCGGGAGGATCGCCGGGAACCCGCGGAGGCGGGGTCGCCGTGAACGCCAGCATACCGGTGGGTCGCGTCACGCTCGGCGCCACGCTCGGCGTGCCGGCGGAGCCCCGGGGCCTCGTGGTGTTCGCGCACGGGAGCGGCAGCAGCCGCCTGAGCCCGAGGAACCGCTTCGTCGCCGAGGCGCTCAACCGCCGCGGCATCGCCACCGTGCTGGCGGACCTGCTGACCGAGCCGGAGGCGGAGTCGCGCGGAAACGTCTTCGACGTGGAGCTGCTCGCGGACCGGCTGCGGGAGGTGGCGCGCTGGGGGCTCGCCGAGCTCGACGGCGCGCTGCCGCTCGGCTACTTCGGGGCCAGTACCGGCGCGGCGGCGGCGCTCATCGCGGCGGTGGCGGATCCCCCGGTGGCGGCGATCGTCTCGCGCGGGGGCCGCCCCGACCTCGCGGGTCCGGCGCTGGCGAACGTGAGGGCGCCGACCCTGCTCATCGTCGGGGGAGCCGACGAGGTGGTGCTGGAACTCAATCGCCGGGCGCTGGCCGCCCTCCGGTGCCGGAAGCGGCTGGCGATCGTCCCGGGCGCCACCCACCTCTTCGAGGAACCGGGCGCGCTGGAGCGGGTCGCGGAGCTGGCCGGCGACTGGTTCGCCGGGTTGCTTCAGTCCAGCCGGGGGCCTGCCCCCTCGAGGGCCCTCACCTCGGAGTAGATCCGCTCGAGCTCCGGCGTCGCCACGCCCGCCATCCGGCCGGCCTCGATCACCGCGAGCACCAGGGCATCCAGCTCGAGCGGGCGCCCTGCCTCCAGGTCCTGCAGCATCGACGTCCTGTGGTGGCCCACCGCGGCCGCGCCCTCGAGGCGCTTCTCCAGCGGCACCCGGAGGGTGACGCCGAGCGCCGCCGCCACCGCCTGCGCCTCCTGCATCAGCGCCATCGCCCGCCCGCGCGTTCCCGGCCGTCCGCAGATCTCGACGAGCGTCAGGCCGGTGAGCGCGCTGAGCGGGTTGAACGCCGCCGACCCCACGGCCTTGAGCCACACCTCGCCCCGGATGTCGCTGAGCACGCGCGAGCGGAAGCCTGCGCGCCCGAGCCGCTCCGCCACCGCGCGCACCCTGCCCGACTCGCCGCCATCCAGCTCGCCCACCGGGAATCGGTCGCCCTCGACGTGGCGGATGACTCCAGGCGCCGGCGCCTCGGCAGCCGGGTAGGCCACGCAGCCGAGGATCCGCGCGGGGGCCACTGCCGCAGCGAGCCGGCCGCCGGGGTCGAGGCACGGGATGGCACGGCCCTCGAAGGGCCCGCCGTGCCGCTGGAAGTACCACCAGGGGAGCCCGTTCTGCAGCGTGAGGAACACCGTGTCGCGGCCCGTCATTGCCGGCAGGTGGGCGGCCACGTCGCCGAGCTGGTGGGCCTTCACCCCCAGGAAGACGAGGTCCTGCGCGCCGGCGGCGGCGCCGTCCTCCGCGAGCCGCGCGGGCCGGACGGTGTGCTCGGCGCCGTCGGCCTCCACCAGGCGGAGTCCATCGCGTGCGATGGCCTCGAGCACCGGCGGCAGGTCGAGCAGGGTGACCTCCTCGCCGGCACGGGCGAGGCGTGCGGCGACGAGGCCGCCAATGGCGCCCGCTCCCACCACCCCTATCTTGCCCATCCGGAATCGCCTGGACGAGGAGTGACGATGACCCGCCTGTTCACCCTGCGCGCCGCCCGCCCCGGGGATCGCGACGCGATCCTCGAGTGCCTGCGGCCGTGGAACATGCACCACGTGCCGTCGCCGGAGATGGCGCGGATCGAGCTCGACCGGTTCTTCGTGGCCGAACTCGCCGGCCGGGTCGTGGGCGCGGCGGGCTACACCTTCCTGGCCCCCGGCCACGGCAAGACCACCCTGCTCGGCGTCCTCCCCCAGCACAACGCGCTGGGCATCGGCGGCGCGCTGCAGGAGGCCAGGGTCGAGGCGATGGCGGCGCAGGGCGCGACCAAGATAACGACCAACGCCGACCGGCCGCAGGTGATCGCCTGGTACAAGAAGCACTGGGGATACCGGGAGGTGGGGAAGCTCCCCAAGCTCCATTCCTTCGGGGATGACGCGGTCCCGGAATGGACCACCCTGGAGATGGACGTGGCCCAGTGGCGGGCACGGAGGGCGGAGTAGGGGGCCGGAGGGGGTAGGGGGCGGGTCGCCCAGTGGGCTCCCCGGCACGGGGCTTGCTCCTGCTGGCCGGGCAATCCTTGGCCAGGCCCGCGCCCAGGACGACGCCATGCTCACTCGGATCAGCCGGATCCGGCCCCTCCTCGAGGCCGCCCGCGAGGTCCGCGCCTCGACCGGCAAGTCATTCGGCACCCAGCTGGGCGAGATCCTGGCGGGGCGGCGAGGCCCCGGTCGCGTCGGCGCCTCCCAGTACTACGCCTTCGGCCTGTACGATCCGGCCCGCTATTCGGCCGCGGAGCGGGCCGAGTTCGCGTTCTGGGACTGGGACGAGATCGGCGGCCGGCTCAACCTCCCCAGCGCGGCGGCCCTCTGCGACGACAAGCTCGTCACCGACGCCGTGCTCCGCGGCCTCGGGCTCCCGGTGCCGGAGGTCGTGGCCCTCTACCATCCCGCGGGCCGGAGCCACGGCAGCGTCCCCACCTTCACCCGGCTCGACGACCTCGCCGACTTCCTGCGGCGGGACGCCCCGTATCCCCTCTTCGGGAAGCCGGTCCGCGACCGCCAGGGCGGCGGCGCGTCCTCCCTGAGCGGGTACGATCCCGACGGGGATCGCGTGTTGCATCCGCACGACGGGTCCACGCCGGTCGCGACCTACGTGCGGGAGGTGCCCGGCCGGTACTTCGCGGGGGCCAAGGATCGGGACGAGGCCGCGCCGGCGGGATACTTCTTCCAGCGCCGGATCGCCCCCCACCCCGACCTCGCGGCGGTGACCGGCGGGCGGGGCTTCTGCCTCCGCCTGGTGGTGCTGATGCTGCCCACCGGGCCCTGCGTCCATCGGGCCACCCTCAAGGCCGCGGTCGGCGGCAACATCGTGGATCACGGCACCGTGGGGTACGGCAACCTCTCCTCGCTGGTGAGTCCCGCGGACGGGCGGGTGTTCCTCTCGTTCCGGGTCCGGGGGCCGGAGGGGGTCTCCCCGCGGGTGCTCTCCCGCTTCGGCGAGCGGGTCGAGACCCACCCCGACACCGGGGCGCGCACCATCGGGCTCCGGGTGCCCTGCTGGGACGAGGCGGTGGCACTGGTCCTCCGCGCCGCGGTCATGCTGCCCCAGGTTCGCTATCAATCCTGGGACCTGCTCATCGGCCCCGGCGGACCCGTGCTGCTCGAGCTCAATCGGCGCGGCGGCCTGCAGCAGCTCCCGGGGGGGCCCGGGATCAACGACGCGGTGTTCCGGGACTTCCGTGCCTCGGGCAACGGGGTCCCGGACGGCCCGCCGGCCCGCCGGCCCGTCTGATGCCGCTCCGCACCAAGCTGGCGGTCCTCCGGGCCGCCCGGATCGTGGCCCGGAGCCACCGCAAGCCGGTCCTGGCCCAGTTCGGCGAGATCGCCCGGCTCCGCTTCGGCCCGGGCCGGATCAGCGCCAGCCACTACTACAAGTACGGGCTGTTCGACGACCGCCTCCGCTTCGAGCAGAAGGCGGACTTCGTCGCCTGGGACTGGGACTACATCTCCGACCGGGTCAACCACCCGGGCTGGGGCGAGCTCTGCGACGACAAGCTCCTGACCTACGCCGCCCTCCGCGGGCTCGGCCTCCCGTTCCCGGGGCTCCTGGCGCTCTACCACCCCGGCGGCAGGCGCTGGGGCGACCTCCCCGCCTTCGCGAGCGAGGGGGATCTCGCCGCCTTCCTCCGCGCGGGAATGCGGTATCCTGCCTTCGGCAAGCCGTCCAACGACCGCCAGGGGGGCGGCGCCAGCTCCCTCGCCGGGTACGAGGCCGCCTCGGATCGGCTGCGGCTGGCGAGCGGCGCCACCATCCCCGTGGAGGAGTACGTCCGGACGGTGCCCGGCCAGGCCTGGGCCGGCGTGGTGAACCGGTCCGGCCTGATGCGGGGCGGGTACCTGTTCCAGGAGCTGGTGGTCCCTCATCCCGACATCGCACGGCTCACCGGGGGGAGGAGCGGCACCGTTCGCCTCGTCGTGCTCCTCTGGCCGGATGGCCCGCGGCTCCACCGGGCCGTGGGGCGCGCGGCGGTGGGCGACAACGTGGTGGACAACCAGGGCGTCACCCTCGCCGGGAACCTGCGCTTCCAGCTGGACCGCGAGACCGGCGAGGTGGTGCGCACCAACCGGACCCCCTGGGAGCCCCTGGCCCATCCCCCGCTCGGCTCGCACGGCGTCGAGGTCGAGGTCCATCCCGACACGGGGGAGCGCACCAACGGCTTCGTCTTTCCCTGCTGGCGGGAGACCGTGGCGCTGTGCCTGCGGGCTGCCGCCGCCTTCCCGGCGATCCGCTGCCAGTCCTGGGACCTCGCCATCGGACCCGGGGGCCCGACGCTCGTGGAGCTCAACATGCGGGGTGGGGTCCAGCAGGTCGTCGGCGGGTGCGGCTTCAACGATGCGGAGTTCCGCGCGTTCATGAAGGCCGTCCGCCCGGGCTGAACAGCGGGGTCCGGTGCGCTGGGGTGCCGGGGCGGCCGGAGCGCGGCCCTGCCATCCGATTGGCCCGCCCCCGGTCCGGCGCTATCTTTCCCCCCCGCGGCGCCGTAGCCAAGTGGTAAGGCAGAGGTCTGCAAAACCTCCATTCATCGGTTCGATTCCGATCGGCGCCTCTACGAAGGTCAGGGGTCGGATGGGGCATCGCGCCCCGCCCGACCCCTGGCTCCTTCTCCCCGCACCCTCGCCCCCGCCGCCGGCCTCACGCCACGCTTCCCAGCCCCTGAGGCGGTCGTCAGAGGTACCGCGCCACTGCCATCGCCACCGCGGCGAGGGCCAGCAGGACAAGCACCACCGCGTTTCCTCCCCGCGTCCGATTCCGGAGCCGGCCCAGCTCCGCCGCCAGCGTGGCCCGGGCGGCGTCGTCCTGGGCGGCCGCCATCTCGGTGCCGAGGGCGCCGGCCCGGACCATCGCCGGCCGGACGAACACGATGCCCACGAGGAAGCCCACGATGGCGGTGAGCCCGCCGAAGGCGTAGACCTGCCCTGCGGTCGTCTCGAAGTACGCCGCCGAGAAGCCGACCGACGTGACCTGCATCAGGCGGACGCCCGAGAGGATCGTGAGGAGGGCGACGACGGGCAGGACGGTGGGCAGCCGCCGTCGCTGCAGCCCGGCCATCACGGGGCCCGCCGCCGGACCGAGCCCGGCGAGGGTGGGCATGAGGAACACCGCATTGAAGGTCATGCTCCCGACCCAGAAGATCCCGCCCAGGACGTGCACCAGGCGGAGCACGATGAGTTCGGCCGTCACGGAGCCTCCGCGA
>JAICEH010000044.1 GCA_025924275.1 Gemmatimonadales bacterium
AACGTCATGAACGCGGCCGGGATGGTCGGCACGATCGTGGCCGCGAAGAGGTACCCGATGGCGGGGAGGTCGCGGATCCGGCCCAGCTCGGGGCGCGGCGCGATCACCGGCCACCAGAGGGCGAGCCCGCCCGCCAGCCAGGCCATGTCGATCGCGAATGAGCCGAGCTGCCAGGGACGGAGGGTGTCCACCACCCGCGGCAGGTGGGTGCCAAGCATGGTCGCGTAGAAGCACAGCAGCCCGGGGAGGGGGCGGGCGAGAAACCCGAGCACCGGGCCGATCCGGGGCCTCGCCCCCAGGGCTCGCCACGCCCAGGCCGGGACGCCGAGCAGCAGGAGGGGCGGCGCCACGAGCGCGTAGAGGATCCACTGCACGGTATGGAGGCTGAGCAGGTAACCGGATCCGAGGGCGCCGACGGGCCAGTCCGACGCCACCCAGAGGGCGAGCGCCCCGTAGCCGTAGCTCGCCGCCTGCAGCGGGCGGACCACCCGAGCTCCCGGCGGAACCGATCGGGCGAGCCGCCGGAGCCCCCACGCATACCAGGCGACCAGGCCGGCGATGAAGAGCCACACGCCCGGGTACGCTTGCCAGGTCCAGGTCCACGCGACGTCCCGGGCCGAGCACCACCAGGTCATTGGGGTCGCCTGGGGGCGCTCACCGGAGCGCGACGTCCTCGTAGTCGAGCAGGGGGAGCCGGAGGGTGCGCGGGCCCTGGAGGCGGAACTGGAGCCGAAGCGTGATCGTGTCGCCCGGCCGGAGGGGGCGGGTGAGTCCCTCGAGCATCAGGTGCAGGCCGCCCGGGGCCATCCGGAGCGGAGTCCCCGGGGGAATGGCCAGCGCGTCCACGCGGCGCATCACCAGCAAGTCGTTCTCCCGCGCCGTCTGGTGGACGTGCACGGAGTCGGCATCGGGCGAGCTCAGGCCGACGAGGGTATCCACCAGCGCCACGGTGCTGCGGATCACCGGATAGGCCGCGCTGGCCTGCCCACCGGCGGGAGCCAAGGCGAATCCCTCGCGGTAGGCGTCGCGCGCCGGTGCCAGCGCGACCGCAGCGGCCACCGGCGGGGCCACGTTGAGGAGCCGCCGGATTTCCACCGCCCAGTCGTTCTGGCGCTGCCCGAAGGGATAGGCGGTGCGTGCCGTATCGTCCGCGCCGAACGCGATCACCTGCGCCGCGTGTCCCATGAGGTACCCGCCCCCGGGGCCCGGCGCCTCGCGGACCGCCGGCGCCAGGCCGAACAGTCGCTGCACCGAATCCACCTGGGCCTCGGTGCCGGTGAGCCCCACGAAGTCCCGGCTGAAGTGGTCGAGCCAGGCGCGGAGCGCGGTGGCGGAGTCGCGGGCCGGGTCGGTGGTGACGAAGACCACCACCAGCCGGCCCTGGTCCTCCGGTGCCAGGTCCCGGATCGCCGATGCGAGGCCTGCCATCTGCACGGGGCAGATGTCCGGGCAGGAGGCATACCCGAAGAAGAGGAAGGTGAGCCGCCCCGCGGTGGACTCGCGGAAGTGCCACGCCCGCGAATCGGTGGCCGTGAGCGTGAAGTCGTGCCGGGGGATCGGCTCGACCAGGTCGACCCCGCCACCCGGAGGCAGCGGCTCTCCACCGCACGCGAGGGCGGTGAAGGAGAGGAGGACGGCAGCCAGCCGGGGTCGCTTGGCCATCGGGCCCGGAATCTAATACGACCCGGCCCGGGGGTGGCGAGCGAACACGGCCCAGGCCGCCTCCGCCCCCCGGAGCCGGTCGCTCCGCGGGCCGACCAGCTTGGCCGGCAGCAACCGCGGGCCTCCGGGCCAGACGTGACCGAGGCCCTCGACGACCACCATCTCCGCCTCGACGCCGTCCGGACCCGGCCCCAGCTGCCAGCGGGCCAGGCCGGCCTCCCGCCGCGCCACCGCTCGTGCGGGGTCGAACCCGAGCGCGGCCCCCCAGCGGTCGAACGACTCCCGGGGCGCGGGGTGGCGCTCCCGCGTCCCCCAGGGCGTCTGGACCTCCCCGCCGGCGATCGGGTTGAGCGGGTCCTGGTCGCCCACGACGTACAACAGGGGCACGCCAGGCACCACCCGGGCCGGGGTCACCCAGCAGTGCCCGGCGAAGGCCGCGATCGCGGCCATCCGCAAGGGCCGCTCGGCGCCCAGCCGGAACGCGAACGACGCGCCGTTGGAGAAGCCGCACGCGGATACCCGGCGGGCGTCCACCGGTTCGGCGCCGAGCAGGTGGTCGATGAGCGCCACGGCGAAGCCCACGTCGTCGGTCGCGCGCCGGGCGGTGTGCCCCCGGCCCGAGCCGTCGTTCCACGCCTGCGGGTTGAGCCGGAAGGTCGGCGGCGCGGCGGGATCCCTCGAGGTGCCCTGGGGGAAGGCGACCAGGAGGCCCTCCCGGTCGGCGACCCTGGGCCAGTCGGTCTGACCGGCGGCGAGCTCGGCGGTGGCCCCCGCGCCGTGGAACATCAGCACGAGCGGCCGGGGCCCCGGCGGCGGTGCGACGGGTCGATGGAGGAGCCAGCGGCGCCGCTCGCCGTGGAGGACCAGGGCACCGGCCGCGAGGCGCTCGGTCGCCGTCATCCCGGGCTGGTGCGCCGAGCGCGGCGCGCGCTATGATCTCCCATCCCCCTCCCTCTCCGGAGCTCGCGCGTGTCGTTCCTGGTCTTCCTCCTGATCGGCCTGGCGGCCGGTGTCCTCTCGGGACTCTTCGGCATCGGCGGCGGGGTGGTGATCGTCCCCGCGCTCGCGGCGCTGGCACGGATGCCCTTCCCCAACGCGACCGGCACCTCGCTCGCGGCCCTGCTGCTGCCGGTCGGGGCCCTCGGTGCCTGGGAGTACTGGAAGCGGGGCCAGGTGGCAGTCGGCCCTGCGGGGCTGGTGGCCCTCGGCCTCCTGGCGGGTGCGTGGATTGGTGCCCGCGTGGCCGGCGGCGTTCCGCCCGCCACGCACCAGCGGCTCTTCGCCGTCCTACTCGCCGCGATGGCGGTCCGGCTCTGGATCTCGGCCGGCCGCTGAGCCGGGCCGGCGGCTCAGCGCACCACGAAATCCACCGTGTCGCGGACGGCGCCGTCCACCGGGACGTGGTCGCCCCAGGCCAGCACGGCGATGATCCGGTGCGGCCCCGGCGCGAGCCCCGGCCAGACATGGGTGGAGTCGCCCTGGCCCAGGTGGACCACGCCCGCCTCGGCGGGAATCGCCACGCCGGCAGCCGAGGGGTCGCGGTCGAGGAAGAGGTGGTGATGCGCCACGCCCGCCTCGCGCGTGCCCGAGGCCGGCGCGATGGTGACGCGCTCGGCCCGGAGCCCGACCGCCACATCCGGCCCGGTGGTGTCGCCGGCGGCGGGGGTCGTGATCATCACGGCGGGCGGAGCGGGTGCGGCCGCCTCGGGCGGCGGGGGCGGGCTGCGCTCCCCCCCGCACGCGGCGGCGAGGAGGAGCGCGGCAAGGCGTCGGGTCATCGGAGTGTCCCGCGCGGGGGGAGCGCGGCGCCGGCCCAGGACATGGGCCGGCCGCGTCACTTCACCCCGTGCATCAGCCGGTTGATGAGGGGGGCGATCAGGAACAACACCACGCCGGAGGAGACCAGCGCCCAGAATCCGAACGTGTAGCCCGAGTGCGCCGACTCCACCGTCATGCCGGTGGCCCCGCTCACGTGGCCGGCGAAGATCCCCGAGAGGTTGTTGCCGATCCCGGTGGAGAGGAACCACCCGCCCATGCCGAAGCCCACCAGCCGCACCGGGGCAAGCTTCGTCACCATGGACAGGCCGATCGGCGAGAGGCAGAGCTCACCCACCGACTGGATCACGTAGACCGACGCGAGCGTCCAGAACGGGATCTTCCCCTCGGAATCCACCAGCTGGGAGAGTGCCACCATCAGCAGCAGGAAGGCCAGGGCATTGAAGAGGAGGCCCAGGCCGAACTTGCGCGGGATCGAGGGGTTCCGGCGCCCCATGCGGATCCAGATCCAGGCGAGCACCGGTGCCAGCAGGATGATTGCGGTCGAGTTCACCGACTGGAACCACGCCACGGGGAAGGTCCAGGCCCCGAAGGTGCGATCAACGATCTTGTCGGCCAGGAAGTTGAACGAACTCCCGGCCTGCTCGAAGAACATCCAGAACAGCACGTTGAACGCGAAGATGATGAGCATCGCGATGCAGCGGTCGCGCGCCACCTGCCCTTCGCGGAACGCCTCGACCAGGAGGAGGATCGACAGTCCCACGAACAGCGCGGACAGTACATACTGCAGCGCGCCTGCGCCCACCGCGAGGAGGAGATACACGATCGGGATGGCGGCCAGCGCGGCGGCGGCCACGAAGAGCACCCGGCGGCGGTCCTCGGTGCCCTCCGGCGGGCGCCCGATGCCCTCCAGCTGGCGGCGGCCGAACCAGAACCAGACCAGGCTGATCAGCATCCCGACGCCGGACGCGAGGAACACCACCTTGTACGCCGGCATCGCCTCGGAGCCGAAGACCCGGTCGGCCAGCCAGCCGGTGAGGATGGGGGCGAGGAAGGCGCCGGCGTTGATCCCCATGTAGAAGATGGTGAAGCCGGAGTCCCGGCGTTCGTCCGTCGCGCCGTAGAGCTTGCCGACCATCGTGGAGATGTTCGGCTTGAACAGGCCGTTGCCGGCGATGATCGTCGCGAGGCCCAGCTTGAAGATCTGCTCGTTGGGGATGGCGATGGCGAAGAGCCCGGCCGCCATGATCACCGCACCGAGGAGGATGGACCGCTGGTAGCCCAGAACCCGGTCGGCCACGTAGCCGCCGAAGATCGCCGCGGCGTACACCAGCGCGAGATAGGCGCCGTAGACGCGGTTGGCGGGCGCCTCCCCCACCCCCGAGCCGTCGTAGAACTGCGTCACGATGTACAGCACCAGCGCCCAGCGGATGCCGTAGAACGCGAAGCGCTCCCAGAACTCGGTCATGAACAGCATCCAGAGGGGCCGGGGATGCCCCAGGACCTGCCGGAACTCGGGTATGGACGCGCCCTGGGCTGGTGTGGCCGGTGCCGTCATGCGGATGTCCCCTGGATTGGTGGTGAACGGGGCCTGCCCCGTCGGCGCGCCGATCGCTACCGTTTCCCCATCCGGCGCTTGAGTTCGGCGAGCTGCGCCTCCACGGCCGCCTCGCGCGCGGCGCGGTCGACTTCCTGCCGGAGGCGCTCGGCCTCGGCGTCGGGGCCCACGCGCCCCGGCATCCCGGCGGACTCGAGCGCGCGCCACGCCGCATCGAGCGAGGTCTCCGCGCGGCCGGTGCCGACCTGCGCGCCGCGCCACATCGCCGTCAGCTCGGCGACCTCGCGCTCGGCCATGGCGACCTCGTCGGCCTGGACGGCCAGCTTCCGCTCCAGGACCCCGGCGCGCTCCCGGTGGCGGCCGGCGAACTCCTGGGCCACCCGCACGGTCTCGGCGTCGCCCGCGCCGGCCGCCAGTCCGCCCCGCCGCTCCGCATCCGCCAGCGCCCGCCGCTCGGCCTCGAGCGCGGCGGTCGTGACCTCCCGGGCTTCCCGGAGTCCCATCAAGGCCGCCCGGGCCTCCACCAGCGCGGACTCGAGGGCCGAGGTCGCGGCCCGGCCTTCCGCCGGCCCCCCGGAACGGAGGAGGGCGTCCAGCCGGTCGCGCAGGGACTCGAACACGCAGCCTCGGGGTGATCGGGGCGGAAGGGCCGCCCAACGTTAGGAGTCGCACGGGGGGGCGTCAAGCAATGGCACGCGCGTCCCTGCTATAATGGACGATCCGGCCTCGTCCCGCCGCCACGCGAGGAGTCCTCGATGCGCCACCTGGTCCCCATCGCCCTCGGCCTCGCAGCGGCATGCGGGCCGGCCGGGGCGCCCAACTGCGGCATCGCCCACATGGCCGGCGCCACGATGGTCCTCGAGCAGTTCGGCGTGCCGGGCCAGACCCTCTCGGGCGCCCCCGACAACCTGCCGGAGCGGCTCGTGGCCCGGCTCGCGGCCGGACCGGCGTACCCTGCCATCGTGGGCCGGGTGGACAGCCTGCTGGCAATCGGGGTGGAAGGGACCCTCCCGCCCAACGTCGAGCTCGGCTACGGCGTCCTGCTGCTCGACCCGGCGGGCACGGCGCGGGGCGTGATGCTCTACGAGGGGGACCCGATCGGCGGCGCGCCGATCCTCGGGACGGTGACGATGGGCTCGTCGGCAGAGCCGCTCCTCGGGCTGCAGCTCGCCAGCGCGATGTACGAGGACACGGCCTGCCCCACCTTTCCCGACTCGCTCCTGCGCTGAGCGGCGGGCCGGGGTCAGTGGGGGAAGAAGACGCGGTCGCTCACGCCGTTCAGGGCCTCCCGCAGCACGGGAAACCGCTCCGCCGCGGTGCGGAACACCGGTTCCAGGCCGGTGACGTCCGCCAGGACGTGGTCGGAGGCCATGCCGAACCCGCGCCGCCCGAGGGCCTCGTAGTACGGCACGTCGGGCCCGCCCCGTCGGAGGCGGCGGGCCTCGATGTACTCGGGGAAGATCCCCGCCAGCCAGAGCGCGTAGTCTCCCAGGTGCACCATCACCCGGAATCGGCGCTCACCCACCGCGCTCTCGAGGTCGGCCAGGATGTCCACCAGGTAGCGGTGCGAATGGTCGTCGTTCCAGTCCACGCGCCAGGCCCGGTCGCGTCGGCCGAACTCGAGCAGCAGGGCCCCGAGGTAGTCGGTGACGTGGCGGTCGTCCACGCCGGCGTCGAGCAGCGCCCGCCGCACCAGGACGTAGAAGAAGAGCGCCTCGGACGGCACGAGCATCGTGCGGACGGCAAGCAGGCGCTCGAGCAGGTCCGGATCGTCCAGGAGCGGGTCCGGGCCCTCGGCCTCGAGGCGGGCCTCCAGGCGCCGGCGCGCCGCCGCCGAGCCCCGGCTCAGCAGCAGGAGCACCAGGTGCAGGTCGTTGGCCGTCAACCGGCTGCGGACATCCGAACGAATCATCATGCCTCCCGCGCATCCTGACCCGACCCGCGAGGGCCCGCCCGACACTCCGTGGGCGGCCGTGGCGGATGCCCTGCCCCTGGCCCTGTGCATCATCGATGCCAGCGGGCGCATCCGGGGCGTCAACCGGGCCTTTGCCTCCCTGATGGAGACGCCGGTGGAGCGTCTCGTGGGACTCCCCTGGCCCGCCGTCCTCCCGCCGGGCTGGGCGGGGCCGGTGGACGCCGCACTTCGCCCGGGCCCGGGCGCGGGCGAGGAGGCGGACCTCCAGGCAGGGGAGCTGGTGTTCCGGGTCTCCGCGGCCGCCGTGCCCGGCCCCGATCCTTGCCACGTGGTGCTGTTCGAGGACCAGACCCAGCGGCGCCGGCTCCAGCACCAGCTCCTCCAGTCTGAGAAGATGTCGGCGATCGGTCAACTCATCGCGGGCGTGGCGCACGACCTCAACAACCCGCTGGCGTCGGTGATCGGGTTCGCCGACTTTCTCGCCGACGCCCCGGATGTCCCACCCCGACTGCGGGAACCGGTGGGGGTCATCCGGCAGGAGGCGGAGCGCGCGGCGGCCATCGTGCGCAACCTGCTCGGTTTCGCGCGGAAGCAGGAACCCCGGCGGCGCCCGGTCCCGCTGTCCCGGGCGCTCGAGTCGTGCCTCGCGCTCCTCCGGAACGAGTTCCTCGCCTCCCGGGTGGAGACCATTCTCGAAGTCGAGCCCGACCTGCCGCCGATCCAGGCCGACCCGACCGAACTCCAGCAGGTCTTCCTCAACCTGCTCACCAACGCGGCGCACGCGATCGCGGGGGCCCGGCAGCCGGGCCGGGTGACCATCCGCGCGCGGGCGTCGGGTGACCTGGTGCTGGTCGAGGTCGAGGACGATGGGCCGGGCATCCCGCCAGGGCAGGTGGAGCACGTCTTCGAGCCGTTCTTCACCACCAAGCCCCGGGGCGAGGGGACCGGCCTCGGGCTCTCGATCGCCGGGGGCATCGTCCGCGAGCTGGGCGGGCGCATCGGGGTCAGAGCCGGACGCGCCGGGGGCGCCTGCTTCGGGATCGAGTTGCCGGCGGCCCAGGGCCCGGCGTTCGTCACGCCAGCCGCCACACCGCTCGACCCACCGGCCGGGCTCCGGGTGCTCGTCGTGGACGACGAGCCCCACGTCCTCCACTTCATGCGGGCCACCCTCGAGGCGTGGGGCCACGCGGTCGATGAAGCCGCCGACGGCTCCGAGGCGCTCGAGCGGGCGGTGACGGGCGACTTCGACCTGGTCGTCTCCGACCTGCGGATGCCCGCCCTGGGCGGCCGCGAGTTCTACGAGGCCCTGCGGGCCCGGGCCCCGGCGGTGGCGGAGCGGCTCGTCTTCAGCACCGGTGACACGGTGCGCGGCGACACGCTGGCCTTCCTCGAGGGGCTCGGACGGCCCTGGCTCCACAAGCCGTTCCGGCTGGTCGAGCTGCGCGACCTGCTGGCACGGGCCGGCCGGAGGCGCGACGGGTGACCCTGACGGTCGTCCACGTCGCCTCCGGCCGGGAATGGCGCGGCGGCCAGGCCCAGGTGCTCCTGCTCGCGCGGGAGCTCCACGCGCTCGGCGTGCGCCAGGAGGTCGTCACCGGCCGCGGGTCGGAGCTCGCCCGCCGGCTGCGCGCGGCCGGGGTGCCGGTGCGCGAGGCGCCCTGGGGGCCCTCGCTCGACCCGCGGGTCCTCCCGGCCATCGCGGCGGCGCTCCCCGGCGCACAGGTGGTCGAGGCACACGACGCGCACGCCCTCCGGCTCGCGGGGTGGACCACGCGGGGCCGCCTCCCGCTCGTCGCGGCGCGGCGGGTCGCGTTCCCCCTCCGCCGCCGGGGATGGTGGGCGCGCGCCACCCGGGTGATCGCCGTCAGCGACGCCGTGCGCGCCCAGCTCCTCCGGGACGGGCTCGACCCCGGCCGCGTGATCACGGTGCCGTCCGCCGTGGACGTGCCGGCGCTCCGCGGCGCCGTCCGCCCCGGCATCCGCGCCCGGCTCGAGCTGCCGTCAGGTCCGCTCGCCGTGACCGCGGCGGCGCTGACGCCCGAGAAGGGACACGCCACGCTGCTGGCGGCCGCCGCACTGCTCCGGGACGAGTTCCCCGCGCTCTGCTGGGCCCTGGCCGGCGAGGGACCGGAGCGCGCGCCGCTCGAACGCAGGGCCGAGGCCCTGGGCGTGGCGGGCCGGGTGCACTGGCTCGGGCAGGTGGAGGAGGTGCCCTCGCTCCTGGCCGAGGCCAGCGTGGTGGTGGTGCCATCGCTCAGCGAGGGACTGGGCACCACCGCGCTCGAGGCCCTCGCCATCGGCGTCCCGCTGGTCGCATCGAGCGTGGGCGGGCTGGCGGAGCTCCTGTCCGACGGGGCCGGCCTGGGTGTCCCCCCCGCGGACGCCGGGGCGCTGGCCGGGGCGGTCCGGAGGGTCCTCACCGAGCCGGGGCTCGCGGCGCAAGTCACGGCCCGCTCGAGAGTAACGCTCGCGCGCCACGATCCGGTCCGGATGGCACGGGCCGTGCTCGGGGTATATGCTTCGGTGACCGAAACCGACGGACCTGGGCGATGATCTACGTTTGCGTGCCGTGCCACAACGAAGCCGCCACCGTGGGCGTGCTCCTCTGGAAGATCCGACGGGTCTTCGAGGAGTTCCCCCGCGAGTACCACCTGGTCGTGGCAGACGACGGATCGGACGATTCGACCGCCGAGGTCCTCGCGCCATACGCCAAGGTCCTCCCGCTCACGATCCTCCGCACCGAGGCCCGCACCGGATACGCCGCCACGGTCGAGCGACTCCTCCGCCACGCGCTGGAACAGACGGACCGCCCCAAGCGGGACGCCGTCATCCTGCTCCATGCCGACTTCACCCACGACGCCGACACGATCCCCGAGCTGGTCCGCCGCATCGAGAGCGGGGCCGATTTCGTGGTGGCCGAGGGGACCGTGACGGGCGAACCCGAACGCGCCTACCGCTGGGTGCGCCGGTGGGCGCCGCTGCTCGTCCGGCGGACCATCGCGGTGCCCGAGGTGCGGGACCTCGTCTCCGGGTTCGTCGCGGTGCGCCTGGTCTCCCTCCGGAACGCCCTGCGCCAGGCCGGCGACCGGCTCCTCACCACCGACGGGTGGGCGGCCAACGCGGAACTGATCGGCCGGGTCGCCCGCGCCGCCCGGCGTACCGACACCGTGCCCACCACCCTGCGCTACGACCTGCGCCAGCGCCCCCGGCGGACCGAGCCGTGGGCCGCGGCTCGCCTCCTCTGGCGCACGGGCCGCGCGCTCCGCCTCCCCCGGCCGACCCACCGTCCGCGCACCGAGGACGGCGGCGACGGCGCCCGCGAGGCCGCATGACCCGGCTCCTTCCGCTCCTGCTCCTCCTGGCACAGGCGACCGATACGGCGCCCCAGGCCCCGGCGCCCACGCCCTCCGTGACGCTCGGGGACCCCTCGCGCTATCCCTTCGGCGTGGGCGAGCGCTTCGTCTACAATGCCAAGCTCGGGTTCGTCACCCTGGGCCAAGGGGCGGTGGAGGTCCTCCGGCGCGAGTCCTACCGCGGCCACGACTCGTTCGTCTTCCGCTTCCGACTCGCGGCGGGCAACCGCTTCTACCGCCTCGACGACCAGCTGGAGAGCTGGACGGGGGTCGAGGACCTCATCTCCCGCCGGCTCCTCAAGACGCTGAACGAGAACGGCAAGGTGCGGGTCCGGGACGAGCTCATCTACCCCGACTCCGGGTTCCTCCGCGAGGTCGGCAAGGACCGCACGGAACCGACCGTCGCGGAGCCGCTCGACGACGCCGCCTTCATCTACTGGGTGCGGATGCTGCCGCTCGAGGTGGGCCGCACGTACCGCTTCGAGCGCTACTACAAGGCGCGCAGGAACCCGATCGTGGTGGAGGTCCTCGGGCGCGAGGAGCAGGAGCTGCCGGGCGGCCGCCGGGTCGAGTGCCTGGTGCTCCATCCCGTCATCGGCAGCGGAAACCTGATGCGGGCGAAGAACGACGCCCGCCTCTGGCTGACCGACGACGCCCGCCGCATCCCGGTCCGCATCCGGACCAAGCAGCCGTTCGGCACCATCACCCTCGAGCTGGCGGAGATGACCCTGCACGATGGCGCCGGCCGGTGACGTACCACGAGGCCGACCTCGGCCGCGTGCGCACCGTGCCCATCGCCGGTCGGGCCAACAAGGTCGCTCCCGCTCTGCTCGCTCGGGTGCCCGTGCCCGGGAGCAGCTTCGCCGACTTCCTCGGCGCGCTCCCCGACGTGCTTGCCGCCCGCGACTTGCGACGCCTGGTGGACGCCATCGTCGCCGCCGCGCGCGCGCGGAAGGGCGTGGTCCTCCTCCTCGGGGGCCACGTGATCAAGGTCGGCCTGGGCCCGCTGGTGAACGAGTGGATCCGGCGCGGGATCGTCACCCACGTCGCGATGAACGGCGCCGCCGCGATCCACGACTTCGAGCTGGCAGCCTTCGGCGGCACCAGCGAGGAGGTCGAGGCCGGCCTGGGTGACGGCACCTTCGGGATGGCGGAGGAAACCGGCCGGGAGATGAACGACGCGGTCAATGCGGCGCGCGACCACGGCCAGGGGTTCGGCGAAGGGCTGGCCGAGGCGCTGGCGGCACGCGACGGCCTCCCCGGAGCGGACGCCTCGGTGCTCCTCGCCTGCCGCGCCCACCGGGTGCCGGTCACGGTGCACGCCGCCATCGGGGCCGAGATCATCCACCAGCATCCGCACGCCGATGGCGCCGCGCTCGGCGATACCAGCCATCGGGACTTCCGCCGCCTCGCCGGCTCCCTGCCGGCGCTCCATGAGGGCGGGGTGGTGATGAACTGGGGCAGTGCGGTGGTGATGCCGGAGGTCTTCCTGAAGGCGCTCACCATCGCGCGCAACCTCGAGGCCGGGCGCCCCGCCCGTTTCCTGGCGGCGGACTTCGACATGGTGCGGCACTACCGCCCGCGGATGAATGTGGTCCAGCGTCCCACCCTGGGCGGCGGCACCGGATTCCTCTTCACCGGCGACC
>JAICEH010000045.1 GCA_025924275.1 Gemmatimonadales bacterium
ACCCGCGCCAGGTGTCGCCGGGCATCCTCGAAGCGTCCCTGCTGGAGCAGCCCGTATCCCAGCCAGGAGGTGTAGTGACCGGGGCGCCACCGGCCCGAGTCCGGCCCGGCGGCCACGACGTTCTGCTTCACGACCTCGTCCCACATCCCGAGCGACAGGAAGATGTGCGTGGTCATGTGCTGCGCGTGCGCGGCGCCGGGGGCGATCCCCGAGTACGCCCGCGCGGCGGAGAGCGCCAGCGGCGCGTGGGTCGGGTCGTCGAAGGCGTGGATCGCGTAGTGGGCCGCACCGGGGTGATCCGGGTGCCGGCCGAGGAGCTCGAGCGCCGTCGCCCCTGCCCTCATGTAGGTCGGGACGTCCCGGATGCCCTGGCTCAGCCCCATCAGGGCGAGGGCGTGGAAGGCGCGGGCCTCGTCGTCCTCCGGATGCGCCTCCACCAGCCGTTCCATCGCCCTCGCATAGAGGGTGTCGCGGGCCGGCTTCGGCCCCTCGCCGTAGAGCGCCTCCACCGCCTCGAGGTACATCCGTTCGCGAGGGCTCCCGGCGCGCGCCAGCCGCGCCTCCGCGGTCGGCGCCAGCCGGCCGAGCACCCCCCGCGCGGCCTCGAGGTCCTGTTCGTTCCACAGCGGGTGGGTATGGCTGAGCGCCTCCCCCCAATAGGCCAGGACGAAGCCCGCGTCCTTCGCCTGGGCCGCCCGGAAGGCCGCGGCGGCCTGGGCATACTCGAAGCTGTGGAGCAGGAGGACCCCGCGGAGGAAGTCCGGCTGGGCGGCGGACGCACCGGAGTTGGGGAACTCCAGGGTGCCAAGTCGCTGGGCGGGCTCCTGCGCCGAGAGCGTGCGGCCGCCGCCGCTTCCACCGGCGCAGGTGCGCCACGCGGCGTAGGCCAGGGCGGCGAGCAGGCAGAAGACCACGCCCGCAGTGATGAGGGGACCGGTACGGCGCGGACGGCTCGGCGGGTCGGCCATGGGGCCCAATCTCCCCTAGGGCCGGAAGGCGCGCAAGCTGGCGAAGAAGTTGGCGAGGATGGACCGCCCGCCGTCGGTCCCGATGGACTCGGGATGGAACTGGACGCCCTCGATCGGCGCCGTCCGGTGCCGCAGCGCCATGACCTCGCCGGCGGAGGACGAGGCCGTGACTTCGAGCGTGGCCGGCAGCGAGGCACGCTCCACCACGAGCGAGTGATACCGCATCACGGTGAGCGGATCGGGCAGGCCGGCGAGCACGCCCTCGCCCCGGTGCCGGACCGGGTCGGTCTTGCCGTGCATCGGCCGCTCGGCTCGGACCACGCGGCCGCCGAAGGCCTCGCCGATGGCCTGGTGACCGAGGCAGACGCCCAGCACCGGTACGCGGCGCACGGCCGCCGCCTGCACCAGGGCAACCGCGATTCCCGCCCGCGCGGGCTCGCCCGGCCCGGGGGAGATCACGATGCCAGCGGCGCCGAGGTCGAGGGCCTCGTCCACCGTGAGGGCATCGTTCCGACGAACTTCGGGCTGGGCCCCCAGCTCCCCGAGGTACTGGACCAGGTTCCAGGTGAAGCTGTCGTAGTTGTCGAGGACGAGGATCACACCGTGCTACGGGCCGACCTTGACGGTGGTGGAGGAACCGCCGTGGGCGCCCGCATCGGCGGCCCGGACCCGCGCCGCCGCGGCCTCCGCCCGCTTCTTCCCCTCGGCCGTGAGGCTCTCCGCGTGCAGCGTCGCGGCCCGGGACACGCTCTCGGCGAACTGTTCCATCGCCGCGCCGATCGAGTCGGCAACCGCCGCGGCCGCTTCGTCCTCGAGCTGGCCTCCCTCCACGTTCGCGTCGAAGTTCGACGGATCGCGGAGGTCGGCGATCACTTCGGATGGCAGCACGATGCGCCGGACGATGACGCCGCCCGGCGTCGCGATCCGCACCTCGCCGAAGCTCTCGAACCCGGCCAGCTGGGCCGGGTCCTTCAGGCAGCGGAACTCGGTGTTCTCGTCGAGGTGGGCCGGGTCCTTGACCGTGAAGGTGCAGCCCGCGAACGCATCGGCCGGCAGCGAGTCGGCCCGCCCCACGCGGACCACCACGCCGGAGATCTGCTTCGGGGCATCGCGCAGCAGGGTGATGCGGTCGATCCGCCCCGCCTGGCGGCCCTCCACGTTGAAGGGCACGATGCCGAGGAGCGGGATGGAGATGGCCCGGTCGGAGTCCGCCAGGTCCTGCACCTCGTGGACGCCCCGCTCGACCATGGACCAGATGACGAGTCCGACCGCGAACACGGCCAAGGCACCGACCCCGATCTTGAGCCAGTATCGATTCATCGATTCCTCCCTCGGCTGGGCCGCGGGCAAATGTTGCATTTAGAGACGTCCCCGCAGGGGGAAAAGTTTCAGCCCCGCACCGAGGGGGCAAGTCCGGGCGGCTCCGTCGGTTGCCTCCCCGGCTAGATTGGGCCCCGTGAACCGCTCCTCGCTGCCGCCATTCCCGGCGCTCCCCGAGAGCCCCGTGCCCGGGGAACCCCATCCGGATGCGGTGCGGTTCATCCTCCGGCTCGGGCGGGCCCTCCACGAGTGCGGCTACGCCTCGCACCGGCTCGAGAGCATCCTGCTCCGGGCCGCCGACCGGATCGGCCTGCCCGCCCAGTTCTTCACGACCCCGACCTCGATCTTCGCCGCCTTCGGCCCCCTGGAGCGGCAACGGACCTACCTGCTCCGGGTCGAGCCCGGCGGCCAGGACCTTGGCCGCATGGCGGACATCGACGCGGTCATCGGCGACGTGGTGCGGCGGGGCTCGGTGCCGCTCGCCGAGGGGGCCGCCCGCATCGACGCGATCATGGCCGGACCCAGCCGCTACGGGCCGGTCGTGCTGGTCCTCGCGTTCGGCGTGGCCTCGGCGGCATCCGCCCGGTTCCTGGGCGGGGGGTGGCAAGAAGTGCTGATCGGCGGGGCCACCGGGCTGGTGACCGGGCTGATGTCCCGCCTGGCGGCGAGCCGGGCAACCCTGGGCCGGGTCTTCGAACCGCTGTCGGCCTTCCTGGTGGCGGCGCTGGTGTCCTTCGCCTCCGCGACGATCACCCCGCTCTCGGTGCCGACCGGGACCCTTGCCGGGCTCATCGTCCTCATTCCCGGCCTCACGTTCACCGTGGCGATGACCGAGCTGACCAATCGGCACCTCGTTGCCGGCATCTCGCGGCTCTCTGGCGCGCTGATGCTGTTCCTCGCCATCGCCTTCGGGGTGGCTCTCGGCAACCAGCTCGTGGGCCGGCTCGCGGGCGAGGTGCCGAGCGTGGCCCCGACCCCGCTGCCCGGCTGGACCGAGATTCCGGCGCTCGTGGTGGCGACGCTCGGATTCACCGTGCTGCTCCATGCGCGGCTGCGTGACGCCCCCTGGGTGCTCCTCGTGGGCGCGGCGGCAATCTGGTTCAGCCGCCTGGGCGCGCTCGCCCTCGGGGTGGAGCTGGGCTCCTTCATCGGCGCACTCACGGTGGGGGTCGCGAGCAATGTCCTCTCCCGGCTCCGGGACCAGCCTTCGAGCGTCACCCAGGTGCCGGGCATCCTGTTCCTGGTGCCGGGGAGCGTCGGCGTGCGGAGCCTCTTCTCGATGCTGGACCAGGAGGTCATCCGCGGGGTGGAAACCACCTTCCAGATGCTCCTGATCGGCGCCAGCCTCGTGGCCGGCATCCTGGTGGCGAACGTGGTCGCGCCCAGTCGGCACCTCCGGGAGGGGTCGGTGTAGGGGGACGGGAAGACGGGACGACGGAGAGACGGGAAGTTCACTTCCCGCCGGCCGGGCCTCCCTTCCTTCCGTCTTCCCGTCGTTCCGTCGATCCGTCCGGCTTACCCTCACCCCCGCGGATGGTACCGCTTGTGGACCTTCCGCAGGAACTCCCGATCCACGTGGGTGTACAGCTGGGTGGTGGCCAGGTCGGCGTGGCCGAGCATCTCCTGCACGGCGCGGAGGTCGGCGCCGCCCTCGAGGAGGTGGGTGGCGAAGGTGTGCCGCAGGGTGTGCGGTGTCACGCTCTTGGTGATGCCCGCCGCCGCGGCACAGCGCTTCACCACGCCCCAGGCGCCGACCCGGGACAGCGGCGTGCCCCGGGCATTCAGGAACACGCGATCCCGGCTCGCGCCCCGGTCGAGCGACGGCCGGACGGTGTGGAGGTAGATGGAGACGGCGCCGACCACCGCCCGCCCGACCGGCACGAGCCGCTCCTTCGACCCCTTCCCCATCACGCGGACCAGCCCCTCGCCGAACCGCAGGTCGGTCAGCCCCAGTCCGCACAGCTCCGAGACCCGCAGTCCAGCGCCGTATCCGAGCTCGAGGAGCGCCCGGTCCCGCCAGGCCAGCGGCTGCTCCACCCCGGGGGCGGCGAGGAGGGCATCGATCTCCGGCCCGCTCAGCGGCTCCGGGAGCGTCCGGCCGGGTCGCGGGCCCTGGAGCCGGTCGGCGGGGTCCTGGGCCACCCGGCCCTCGCCGACGAGGAACCCGTAGTAGGTCCGGATGGCGGAGATGGCTCGCCGGATGCTCGCGGGCGCGAGCCCGACATCCTTGAGGGCGAAGACGAACTCCCGCAGCGCCGCGGGCGTGAGCGCACCGGGGTCCGCCCTGCCCCGGCCCGCGGCGTGCTCCGCAAGCCGGCGGACGTCCCGGAGGTAGCCCTCCACGGTGTGCCGGCTGTGGCCCGCCTCGAGCGCGAGGAAGTCCCGGAACCCCTCGAGCCACCAGGCGCGCGCGAGCGGGTCAGGGGGCGGGCTCACGGCCGGGGCTCGCGACGGAGCTCCTCGAGGACCGCGGGCGGGAGGTCGAGCAGGGTCGCGGCCCGGGCGAGCATCCGTTCGTCCGCCGGATCGAGGGTCCCCTCGTGCGCCAGGAGGCGCCACATCCTGCGGGCGAGCTCGGTCCGTTCCGCAGGGCCGTACTGGGTGGTAAGGCGCGGTCGCTCGGCCAGCAACTCGTCGAACATCCGGCCGGTGAAGAGCCCGGGCACCCGCCAGCGGCGGCGGAACCGGTCGAGCAGCGCCTCGCGGGCGGGCTCGGGCATGTCGTCCCCGGCGCAGGCCAGCTCGAGCACGAGCGGAGCCACGGCGTGCAGCCCGGCCTCCGGGTCGTCGCGGCCGGCCTCGGCGAAGGCGGCCTCCACCCGCTTCCAGAGCGCCTCCCGGCGCACCAGCACCTGCCGGCGGTACCGGAGGACGAGGAGGAGGATGGCGACGGCGCCCACGCCGGCCAGCACCCCGTTCACCTCCCCCAGACGGCCGGCGATTGCCTCCCAGTTCTGGCCCACCGCCGAGCCGAGGGCGACGATCCCGCCGTACCAGAGGGTCGCGGCCAGGAGGACCGGCAGCAGTGCCCGGACCGCGCCGATGCCGGCCAGCCCCGCGAAGGGCGGCACCGCAGCCCGGATCCCCGGCAGCAGCCGGGCGACGAAGATCCCGGCGATGCCGAACCGGAGGTACTCCCGCTCCATCACGGCGAAGGCACGGGGCGAGAGGAGCCGGCGGCCCGCCGGGGAGGTCAGCCATCGCCGGCCCGGACCGCGGGCCACGACGTAGACCCCCGCGGCGCCGGCGAAGTTGGCGAGGACGGTGATCCCGAGCACCAGGTCGGGGCGCACCACGCCGCGCGCCCCGAGGAAGGCCCCCAGCGCCGCGGCAACGTCCGCCGGGACCAGGGGGAGGATGTTCTCGACCAGTGCGAGGAGTCCGACGACGGCGTAGATGGCCGCGGGCGGCAGCCCGGTGAGCCAGCCGATCAGGTTCTCGATCAGCGGACCGCCTCGAGGGTGGCCACCGCCAGGACGGCGATCCCCTCGCCCCGCCCGATCCAGCCCATCCCCTCGTTGGACTTCCCCTTGATCGCGATCAGGGCCGGGTCGGCGCCGGTGGCGTCCGCGAGCCGGGCCGCCATCGCGCGGGCGTGCGGCCCGATGCGGGGCGCCTCGGCCACCACGGTGACGTCGGCCTGGTGCAGCCGCCACCCCGCGGCCCGCGCCCGGTCGTGGGCGAGGCGGAGGAGCCCGACCGAATCGGCGTCCTTCCACTGCGCGTCGGCGGGGGGGAAGTGCTGGCCGATGTCGCCGAGCCCGGCCGCGCCGAGAATGGCGTCGGTCAGTGCGTGGGCCACGGCGTCGGCGTCAGAGTGGCCGGCCAGCCCGTGGTCGTGCGGGATCGCCACCCCGCCCAGCACCAGGGGGCGCCCGGGAACGAAGCGGTGCGAGTCGTACCCCAGGCCCACCCGGAGCGTCACGCCGCGCGCTCCTCGACCGGGAGCAGGCTGTAGTCCTGGCGCCGCCGCCGCGGCTCGAAGCCGGCATCGCGGATGACCCGCTCCATCTCCCGGACCGTGGCCCGGTGGGTGGTGCCCGCGGCCGAGACGACGTTCTCCTCCATCATCAGGCTGCCGTAGTCGTTCGCCCCGAAGCGGAGGGCCACCTGTCCCACCTTGTGGCCCATCGTCACCCAGCTCGACTGGAAGTTGGCGACCTCGGGGAGGAGGACGCGGGCCAGCGCCAGCGTGCGGAGGTAGGTGACGGCGTCGGTCTTCTCCCAGTCCGAGAACTCCGGCGTGCCCTCCGGCTGCAGGGGCCAGCAGATGAAGGCGGTGAACCCGCCGGTCCGCCGCTGGACCTCGCGCACCCGGAAGAGATGCTCCACCCGGTCCGCGAGGGACTCCCCCATCCCGTACATCATCGTCACCGAGGTGCGCATGCCCTGGCGGTGCGCCTCCTCCTGCACGCCGAGCCACTCGTCGGTCATCGCCTTCTTCGGGGCCACGCGCCGGCGGACCGCGTCGACGAGGATCTCCCCGCCCCCGCCGGGGATCGAGTCGAGGCCCGCGGCGCGGAGCTCGTGGATCACCTCCGCCACCGGCAGCCGGAAGCGCTCGGAGAAGAACAGCACCTCCGACGGGGAGAACCCGTGGATGTGGATCGGGTGATGCGCCTTGATGTAGCGCATCAGGTCGAGGTACCACTCGAACGGGATGTAGGGGTTGTGGCCGCCCTGCAGGAGGATCTGGACCCCCCCGACCGCCTTGCACTCCTCGATCTTCGCCCCGATGGCCTCGAAGTCCAAGACGTACCCTTCGAGGTGCTTGGGACGGCGCGCGAAGGCACAGAAGCCGCAGTCCGCCACGCAGACGTTGGTGTAGTTGATGTTGCGGTCGAGGATGTAGCTGACCACCGGCTCGGGGTGGAGCCGCCAGCGTTCGGCGTCGGCCAGCTGGCCCAGTTCGAGGAGCGACGCGTGCTCATAGAGCGCGAGGGCGTCGCGGAACTCGCCACTGCTGCGGTCGGTCGCGGTCATGGCGCGCGCGGGGGTCGGGGGTCGGGGGTGGCCGGCGCCGGCGGCATCGTCAGGCGGCGGAGATGAACGAAAGGGTGCCGTCGGGCACGGCGCCGTCCCGCGCGAGCCGGCGGAAGAAGTCGGTGAGGCCCGCCAGGTGCCGGTAGTCCAGGGCCCAGTCCAGGTTGCCGAGGTAGGCGCGGCAGGTCGCCGCCGGCACGCCGGTCCGCGCCTCCGCGGCGCGGGCCAGGTCGTCGAGGTGGTCGAGCCCCCACGCCCGCGAGTCGAGGAGGCTCCGGTGGACGCGGGCGGCCCGGCGCTGGTCGGCATCGCGCCGCGCGGCCCACACGGCGAAGACGAACGGCAGTCCGGTCCACTCGTGCCAGGCCCGGCCGAGATCGACCCGGACGGGATAGGCGTCCGCCGCGTCGAGGAGGAGGGCCGCGTCGCCGATCACCAGCACCGCATCGTGCGGCAGCCCGGCGAGCGAGGCGAGGTCGGCCGCCTCGGTGCGCGCCCCGGCCCAGCGCGGCGCCACGCCCCAGCGGTGCCGGCAGAGCAGCTGGAGCAGGAGCACGCTGGTGCGGGACGACGCCGAGAGGAGAACCGTGGCTCCGTCCAGCTCCCCCGGGGGCCGCCGACTGAAGAGCATCACGCTGTGCACCGGGCCCTCGCAGCTCACGGCGAGGTCGGGGAGCAGGTGATAGGCGGCCGCATTGCGCGCATACTCGACCGCGGAGACGACGCTCACCTGGAGCTCCCCCGCGGCCATCAGGTCATTGAGCTCCGACGCCGTGCCGGTGACGAGGTCCGCCTCCACCGGCACGAGGCCCCGGTCCAGCGCGCCGTACACCGGGTAGCAGTTGATCCAGGGGATCCGCCCGAGCCTCACGCGGCGTGCACCACGGGCAGGCCGCGGGGCGCGCCTCGCGGCGGCGGCGTGAAGTCCTCGAACTCCTCCCGGACCGGCTGGTAGAGGCTGTCCCGCTCGACCGGGCGCCGCCCCGCCCCGCGGATGAGCCGGACCAGCTCGTGGTAGGGCATCCCCATGTCGGTCGTGGCTCCCGCCTCGTGGTAGATCCGCTCGTAGACCACCGTGCCCTCGACGTCGTCGCAGCCGAAGGCGAGGGCGATCTGGGACAGAAACGGCGTCACCATCGGCCAGTGGGTCTTCACGTGCGGGATGTTGTCGAGGAAGAGCCGGCCGACGGCGATGTTCTTGAGGTCCTCGTATCCCGTGGTGGCCGTGCCGGTCCGCCCCAGCTCCTCCCCCAGCTCGTTGTGGTCGGGATGATAGGCGAGCGGGATGTAGGTGAGGAACCCGCCGGTCTCGTCCTGGAGCCCCCGGAGGGCCGCCAGGTGGGCCACCCGGTCCTCGGCGGTCTCGACGTGGCCGTAGAGCATGGTGCAGTTGGTCGGGATGCCGAGCTCGTGCGCCTCGCGGTGCACCCGGAGCCACTCCGCACCGGTCAGCTTCCGCTCGGCGATCGTCGCCCGGACCGCGGTGCTGAACACTTCCGCCCCGCCGCCGGGGAGGCTGGTGAGTCCCGCCTCCTTGAGAGCCTGCAGCACCTCCCGCGAGGAGGTCCGCTCCACCCGCGCGAGGTGGGCGATCTCGACCGCGGTGAGCGCCTTGACGTGGACCTGTGGAAACCGGGCCTTGAGCTCGCGGATCATCTCGGTGTAGTACGCCAGCCGGAGCTTCGGGTGCAGGCCGCCCACGATGTGGAACTCGCGCGTCGGGCCGTGGCGCGCCTGCTCCGCCTCGTGCAGCACCTCGTCCAGGGTGCGGGTATAGGCCCCCTCCTCCTTCGGCATCCGGGCGAAGGAACAGAACACGCAGGTGTTCCGGAGGACGCAGACGTTGGTGGGGTTGATGTGCTGGTTGGCGGAGAAGAACACCCGGTCGCCATTCCGCCGCGCATTGGCCCAGTCGGCCATCGCGCCGAGGCCGAGCAGGTCGCCGGTGGCGAAGCAGGCGAGCGCGTCCGCCTCCTCGAGCCGGGAACCGGCGATCACCTTCTCCGCCACCGCCCGGAGGCGGGGATCGCGGATGCGCGCGGGATCCGGCAGGGGCGCCATCGGGGCTCCTCGGGAGGGGACGCGCCGGGAATCTACACGCCCGCCGGCGGTCGGGGCCACCGGGGATCAGGCGTCCGGCGCCCGATCCAGGAGCCCGCGCACGGCCAGCGCGAGCTGCGACGGGGTGAACGGCTTGGCGAGGAAGTCGGTGCCGGGGGCGCGGGGATGGTCGCCCGCCGCGCCATCGGCCCGGCCCGAGATGAAGAGCACCCGCAGGCCCGGCCGCGCGGCCCGGAGGGTGGCGGCCAGTTCCCGGCCGTCGCCGCCGGGCATCTGGACGTCGGCGACCAGCAGGGCCAGGTCCGGCGCCTGCTCCGCTGCCGCCCGGGCTTCCCCTCCGTCGCCCGCGACCAGCACCCGGTAGCCCCGCGCGCGGAGCCCCCGCACCGCGATGTCGCGCACCAGCACCTCGTCGTCCACCACGAGGACCGACTCGGTGCCCTCCTCGCCATCCGCCACCGCGAGGGCGGCCGGTGCGGTCTCCGGGTGGCCGGGCGGGCCATCGACGCTGGGCAGCAGCACGGTGAAGGTGGAACCGGCCCCCGGGCGGCTGTCGGCCCCGATCGCCCCGCCGGCCTGGCGGACAATGCCGTACGCCGTGGCGAGGCCGAGGCCGGTCCCCTTCCCCTTTTCCTTGGTGGTGAAGAACGGCTCGAAGACGCGGGCGAGCGTGGCGGCGTCCATGCCTTCGCCCGAGTCGGTGACCTCGAGGCGGACGTACTCGCCGGCGGGCAGGTCCGAGAAGGCGGGGGGAGCGTCGGCCCTGAGCGCGACGTTGCGCGTGACCACCCGGATCGTCCCTCCCCGGGGAAGGGCGTCGCGCGCGTTCACCACCAGGTTGGTGATGACCTGCTCGAGCTGCCCCGGGTCCGCCCGCACCGAGCGGAGGCCGGGATAGAGGTCCGTTTCGAGCATCACCTGCGGGCCGATCAGCCGGTCGAGCAGTCGCTGGAGGTTGCCGACGAGGTCGTTAAGCGAGAGCACCCGCGGGGTCACGACCTGCTTGCGGGCGAAGGCCAGGAGCTGCCGGGTGAGGTCCGCCGCGCGACGGGCGGCCCGCTCGACCTCGGCCACATCCTCGCCCACCGGGTCGCCCGGGCGCAGGCCGATCCGGATCAGGGCGGTGTAGCCCAGGATGGCGGTGAGGAGGTTGTTGAAGTCGTGCGCGATGCCCCCGGCGAGCCGGCCGATGCCCTCCATCTTCTGGGACTGGAGGAGCTGGGCCTCCACCCGCTCGCGCTCGGTGATCTGCCGCTGCAGCTCCTGGTAGGCGGCGGTGAGGGACTGGGTGCGCTCCTCCACGGCCGCCGCCAGTGTCGTGTGCCGGCTGGCGATGAGCCACCCGAGCAGGGCCAGAAGCCCGACGAAGGCCGCCCCCGCCACGAACACCCCGCGACCGTGTTCCGGGCCGGCGTTCCCCCACCCCCGGGCCGGCACCGCCGCCAGCCGCCAGCTCCCGTCGGGGAGCGTGATGGCGTACTCCACGGGGGCGGCTGCCAGCACGGCCGAATCGCCGTGGAGGAGGAGCCCGGCGGAGGACTGCAGGACCACGCGCAGGTCCGGCGCCTGGGCCAGCCCCGCCTCCTCGACGATCGCGTCGACCTCGAGGAGGATGGCCACCAGCCCGGCCACCCCGCCCGGCGCCGCCGCATAGGGCTGGACCACGGTGAACCGGGGGCCGCCCGCCTCCCGGGAGAAGGGCCCCAGGACCACCGTCCGGTGCTCGGCCTCGGCCCGCGCCGCGCCGGCGGCGAGCCGCGAGCCCGGATGCCGCCGCAGGTCGAAGCCGAGGTTCCCCTCGTTGCCCGAGCGCGGGAAGACGTGCCGGATCACGCCCCGCTCGATCACCTGGAGGGCGACGATGCCGGCGGCGCTGGTCTGCAGGCCGAAGGCGAAGACGTCGAAGCTCGGCTGGAAATCGCGCTGCCCGCCCTCGCCCTCGACGAACGCGCGGAACCCTTCGATGAGGGCGAGCCGCCGGTTGAGGGCGTTCTCCAGGGCCCGCCCGTACGGCTGGAGCTCGGCCTGGTACCGCTGCCGGGTCTCCATCTCGCGCTCGGCGCGGTAGGCGGCCCGGGTGAGCC
>JAICEH010000046.1 GCA_025924275.1 Gemmatimonadales bacterium
GAAGGCGTGCTTGACCCCCACCGTCCCGGCGTCGATCACCTTGACCATCGAGGTACCGACGATGAGCACCCCGAGGAGCGCCGCGAGGAGGCCGCCCAGTCGGAAGGCCCAGGCGGGGCCGCCGCGTCCCTGACCCTTCGCAAGGCCGGTGGCGGTGGAGAGCAGGAGCAGGGCGGCGCCGAAGCAGACCAGCACCAGGACGACCTTGGACACGGCGGGCTCCAGGACGGGGGAGGGAGGGAACCGGGGGCCGACCGCAATATCGGCCCCCGCGGCCCGCCGCGCATCGGTGGAATTCGGGGCGGCCGGCGATTAGACTCCCGCCGCCGGGACAGGTGCTCGAGTGGTTTAAGAGGCACGCCTGGAGAGCGTGTAGACCCCAAAAGGGTCACGTGGGTTCGAATCCCACCCTGTCCGTTCCCCGCCGGGAACCGAACGGTCCCCGGCGTCGTACTCTCCGGTGAGGCCGCTGCCCGGAGCTCCCGATGCGCCTGATCCGACCGCCCGACATTCCGTCCGCCGACATCACGCCGGAGCAGCTCTACCTCCGCCGCCGCGAGTTCCTCGCCGGCGCGGGCGCGGCGGCATGGGCCGCCCTTCCCCTGCCGCTCGGCCTCGCGACCCGCGACGCGCGACCGGCGGCGGGGAAGGGGCGGGCGGCGGACGACAAGCCCACGCCCTACGAGGACGTCACCGGTTACAACAACTTCTACGAGTTCGGCACCGCGAAGGACGACCCCAGGCGGAACGCCCACACCCTGCGCCCGCGCCCCTGGACCGTGGAGGTCGCGGGAGAGGTGAAGCGGCCGGCCCGGTACGCCCTCGACGACCTTCTCCGGCCCCACCGGCCGGTGGAGCGCACCTACCGGATGCGCTGCGTGGAGGGGTGGTCCATGGTGATCCCCTGGCTCGGGATCCCGTTCCGCGACATCATCGCCCGCCTCGAGCCGACCAGCCGGGCGAAGTACGTCGAGCTCACCACCCTCCACGACCCGCAACAGATGCCCGGCCAGCGCTCCCGGGTGCTCGACTGGCCGTACGTCGAGGGGCTCCGGATGGACGAGGCCACCCATCCGCTCACTCTCATCGTGACCGGCCTCTACGGCCGGGCGCTGCCCAACCAGAACGGGGCGCCGCTCCGGCTCGCGGTTCCGTGGAAGTACGGCTTCAAGGGGGCCAAGTCGCTGGTCCGCATCCGCTTCACCGAGCAGCAGCCGCGCAACACCTGGAACCTCGCGGCACCGGACGAGTACGGGTTCTACGCCAACGTGAACCCCGAGGTGGACCACCCCCGCTGGAGCCAGCGGACCGAGCGCCGCATCGGCGAGTTCCGCCGCCGCCCGACGCTCCCCTTCAACGGCTACGCCGACGAGGTGGCCTCCCTCTACGCGGGGATGGACCTGCGGAGGAACTTCTGAGCCGCTGGATCAAGCCGGCGGTCTTCGCGGGGGCGCTCGTCCCGCTCCTGCTCCTGCTGGCCGACGTCGCCCGGGACGCGCTGGGCGCCAATCCGATCGAGGAGATCACCCACCGGACCGGGAAGACCACCATCGTGCTGCTCGGGCTCACTCTCGCGGTCACCCCGGTGCGCCGGTTCACGGGCTGGAACACCGCCATCCGGCTCCGGCGGATGCTCGGGCTCTTCACCTTCTTCTACGCCGCGCTCCACTTCCTCACCTGGCTGGTGCTCGACCTGTTCTTCGACTGGGGCCTGATCGGGGGCGACATCCTCGAGCGGCCCTACATCACGGTCGGGTTCACCGCCCTCCTCCTCCTCGTGCCGCTCGCGATCACCTCCACCAAGGGGTGGATCAGACGGCTGGGCGGCCGGAACTGGCAGCGGCTCCATCGGCTGGCATACGTGGTGGCGCTGCTCGGGCTGGTGCACTTCTTCTGGTCCCAGAAGAAGGACATCTCCGAGCCGACCCTCTTCGCCCTCGCTTTCGGCGCCCTGCTCCTCGCCCGCCTGCTGCCCGTGCCGCGGCGCCGGCCGGAGGCCCGGGCCGCCGTGGCCCCTGTTATCTTGGAAGAATGAGACCGCTGCTTGCCCTCGCCTTGGCCCTCGTGGCCCTGCCGGCCGCGCTGCCATACCGGCACCTGCGGCTGGTGAAGAGTGCGCCCGCGGCGGACGAGGCCCTCGGGGCCTCTCCCGCCGCGGTGACGCTTTGGTTCAGCCAGGCCCCGACCATCCGGCTCACCCGGATCTCGGTGACCGATGCCGCCGGTACCAAGGTCCCGCTCGGCGCCGTCAAGGCGGGGTCGGAGGAGAACACCGCGATGGCCGAGGTGCTCCAGCCGCTCGCGCCGGGAAGCTACGCCATCGCGTGGGTGTCGGGTTCGCCCGACGGCCACGTGGTGCGGGGCAAGCTGGCCTTCAGCGTCGGGGCGCCCGCCCCGCCGGCGGCTCGCGCTTCCAACTGAGCCACCCGCCCGCCTGACGTGCCCCTCGACGGGTACGCGGTCGCCCGAGGCCTGGCCTACGGCGCCACGCTCGCGCTGGTCGGGCTTGCGGTGGCCCCGGCCGTGCTGGCGCGGGCGGGCCTCGCATCGCGGCTCACCCTCCCCATCCGGCACCGCGGGGCCCGCCTCGGCCTGGTCGCCGCGGCAGTGCTCCTCGTCGCCACCCTGCTCCGGCTCTGGTACCAGGCCCGCTCGTTCCTCGAGCCGGGCGAGGCGCTGACCCGCGACCTGATCGCACTGGTGCTGGGGTCGGGAACCTGGGGCACCGGATGGAAGCTGGTGGCGGGCATCGCGGTCCTGCTGGTGTTCACCTGGGCCACGCCGGTCCTCCGGCAGCTGGGCGGGGTCCACCGGTTCCTGGTCCTCGGCCTGCTCGTGGCCACTCCCTTCGCGGGACACGGCGCCTCGGCGGAGGCGGCAGCGTGGCGCGGGATCGCGCTCCACGCGGTCCACCTCCTCGGCACCGGGGCCTGGCTCGGCACCCTGCTGGTGCTCTCGGCGGCGGCCTTCCCGGTGATCCTGGTCGAGGCTGGGGAGGGCCGGGAGGCCGAACTGGCCCGGGTCGTCCGAACCTTCTCCCCCGTGGCCCTCGTAGGGGCCGGGGTCGCGGCGGGCAGCGGGGCGGTGCTGGCCTGGGACCTTGTCGGGTCCCCCGGGCAGCTTCTCGCATCACCCTATGGACGGTGGCTGACGGCGAAACTCACGGTGGTCGGGATCGTGGCCGGGATCGGCTTCCGGAACTGGCGGGTGCTGACCCCCCGGCTGGGCGGCGGCGCGGCAGTGCCGCTGGCGCGAAGCGCCCGGGTGGAGCTCGGTTTCGGGGCGCTGATCCTGCTCGCGACCGCGGTCCTCGTCGCCCTGGAGGCCCCCGGCCTCTGAGCGGGCCGACGTGGACGGAACCCCGGAAGGACCCTAAACTTCCCTTGATGCTGAGCGTCTTCCGCCGATCGAGACTGGTTCCGTTCCTCCTCCTCCTCGCCCTGCCGGGGACGGGGGGGACGCTGGTGCAGGCGGGTCACCACTGCGCCGACGAGGCGCCGTGGTCGGTCGCCGGGCCGGAAGCCGCGTCCGATCACCAGCATCACGGGCAGCCTGGCGCTCCGGCCGGCCAGCCGGGGCACCCCTGCGAGTGTGTCGGTGCCTGCCGCTCGCCCGGAGTGCTCCCCGGTCCGGCCGCTGTGCCGGCGCTCGCCGTCGTCGCGCCGCGTCCGTCGCCAGCCCTCCCGCTGGAGCACCTGGCGGACGCACCCCGGCCGCGTCCCCACCGCCTGCTCCCTCCCGCCAACGCTCCCCCTCTGAGCTGACGCCGGCGCCCAGTCGCGCCCGGCGTCGCCGGTCATCCGCCTTGGGGCATCCCGCTCCCGGGCCCGTGTGCCGTGCCTGCCTCCCCCGGCGGGCCAGTGAGGGAGTGAAACGATGGCATTTGGTTCCATCCGCCGCGCGCTGGTGCGGCGCGCAATCCCCATCCTGCTGGCGCTGGCCGGCGTGCCGGCCGGCACGGCCGCGGCGCAACAGCGCGTGATCGCGGGTACCGTGCTCGACGCCCGCTCGCGCGAGCCGGTGGCCGAGGCGCAGGTCCTGGTCGACGGCACCCCGCTGTCGGCCTTCACCGACCCGGCCGGCGCCTTCCATCTGTCGGCCCCGCCCGGGGCCGTGGAGCTCCGGGTGCGGCGGATCGGGTACCGCCCGGTGACGCGCCGGCTCGCAGCGGGGGAGGCGACGGACCGGCTCGAGATCCTGCTCGAGGCGGCCCCGACCGAACTCGCCCCGATGGTGGTGACGGCCACGCGCGACGAGCGGAGCCTCGCCGACGTGCCCGCCGCGGTGAGCGTGGCGGACAGCACCGTGATCGCCGAGGGCCGCACCGCCGGGCTGCACGAGGTGCTCCGCTACGCGCCGGGGGTGCAGGCGAACTCGCGCTACGGGCTGGACGACGTGAACCTCTCCATCCGCGGCTCCGGCATCCGCTCGAGCTTCGGCGTGCGCGGCGTGGCGGTGGTGCTCGACGGCGTCCCGATCACCGAACCCGATGGGCAGACCCGGCTCGACCTGATCGAGCTGGCCTCGGCCCGGCAGGTGGAGGTGCTGCGCGGGCCGGCCTCGGCGCTCTACGGCGGCGCGGCCTCGGGTGGGGCAGTGAACATCATTTCGCGCAGCGGGGCGGAGTCGCCGGGTCTCTCCCTCCGGGCGATGGGTGGCACCTACGGATTCCAGAAGTACGACGCGGCCTATGGCTCGGCCTTCGGTGACGGCCGCGGCGCGGTGTACGCCTCCGGTGCCTGGACCGACTCCGAGGGCTTCCGGGCCCACAACGCCGACCGGATCTGGCGGCTGAACCTCCGCTCGGAGTACGCGCTCGCGGCCCAGAGCGGGGTGGCGCTCGAGGCCTCGACCTCCGACCTCGACATGAAGATCCCGGGCAGCCTGACGCTGGACGAATTCCAGGCCGATCCGGACGCGGCCGACCCGCGCACCGTCGCGAACGACTACGGTCGGGTGGACCAGCGGTGGCGGGCCGGTGTGCGGGGGCGGCACGTCTTCGCCGACGGGTCCGGCCTGGAGAGCTCCGGGTACCTGTTCCTCGGCGGGCGGGAGCTCGACCACCCGATCTTCCAGGTGATCCGGCAGGATCTGCACCGCGCGCAGGCGGGCGGGCGCCTGCGGGCCCCGCTGGGCGCCCGGCTCAGGGTGACCGGCGGCGGGGATTTCGATCGCCTGGCCGGGAGCGACCAGCGCTTCGTCAACACCGCCGGGGAGGCCGGCGCGGCCGTGGCGGACGCCGACATCACCCTCCCCACCGTCGGCCTCTACGCGCAGGCGGAGGGGCGGGTGAGCGAGCGGCTGAGCCTCACCGCCGGGCTCCGCTGGGACCGCGTCCACTACCAGCTCGACGACCGGCTGAACCCCGCCGCGAGCTTCGACCGTTCGTGGAGCGAGCTGAGCCCCAAGGGCACGGCCGCCTATCGCGTCGGCGACGCCGGCTCGGTGTACCTGTCCGTGGCGCGCGGCTTCGAGCCGCCGACCCTCTCGGAGCTCACCACGAGCCCCGATCCCGACCAGGCCTTCAACACCGCACTCGAGCCGCAGTACCTGGTGAACTACGAGTTCGGCTACAAGACGCTGGTCCGCGACCGGCTCTTCCTCGACCTGGCGCTGTTCCGGACCGACATCGAGGGCGAGTTCCTCCAGGAGTCGGTCTTCGTGCCGGGCGAGGCGGCGCCCCGGCGGGTGTACCTGAACGCCGGCGATTCCCGCCACGTCGGCTTCGAGGCGGGAGTCCGCGCGCTCCTGACCGACCGGGTGGACCTGGTGGGCAGCTACACCTGGTCCGACTTCGAGCTCCGGGACTACGAGGGTGGGGTGGTGCAGCCCGACGGCAGCACCAGCACGCAGAGCTTCGCGGGAAACCGCCTGCCGGGCGTGCCGGTGCACCGGGTGGCGGGCGAGCTCCGGGTGCGCCCGGTCGAGGCGCTCTCGGCATTCCTGGGGGCGGAGTGGCAGAGCCGGGTCTACGTGGACAACGGCAACACCGAGTCGGGCGAGGTGTACGTCCGCGGCTTCGGCACCCCGCCCACCGTCACCGCCGTCCCGTTCCGTGCCGTGGACCCCTACGCGCTGGTGCACGTTGGCGCCCGCTGGACCGCCGGCCCGGTGACGCTGCACGCGGCGGTGGAGAACCTCCTGGACGAGACCTACACCGGGAACGTGGCGACCAACGCCGCCGACGGCCGCTTCTACAGCGCCGGGGCGGGGCGGTACTTCTCCCTGGGCATGTCGGTCGCCGCCCTGGGAGGGGCGCGATGACGGCCGTGCGGCGCGCGGGCGCCGCGGCCCTCCTGGGGACGCTGGCGTGCGGGCCGGGCGCGGGCGTGGCAGCCCGCGGCGGGTTCACGCCGGCCCGGCTGGTCTCGGCCGACACCGAGAACGGTGCCACGCCCATGTTCCTTGCGACGCCGGACGGCCAACGGGTCCTCGCCTGGGTCTCCGCACCCGGCGGGGGCGAGGACGGGCGGCTCCACCTCGTCGTGACCCCACCGGGCGCCGACCCCCTGCGCCCGGTGACCCTCACCGACCCGCTCGGGCCCATCGAACCGCACGGCGAATCGCCGCCGCAGCTGGCGGCGGATCGGTCCGGGCGCCTCTTCGTCCAGTACGCGGTGGGGAAGGTGATCCCCGGCGAGCGCTTCCCGGCCAGCGCGCTCCGCTTCGTCCGGTCGGAGGACGGGGGCCGGACCTGGTCCGCGCCCGTGACGGTGAACGATGCCGGCCGGCACGGCGAGTTCGGCGCGCACAACTTCCACGCGCTCACGGTGGCCCCCGACGGCGCGCTGCTCAGCACCTGGCTCGACGCCCGCGAGGGCAAGTCGGGGGTATGGATGAGCCGGTCCACGGACGGGGGGCGCCCCTGGGCGGCGAACCCGCCGGTGGACCGCGATCCCGCCTGCCCCTGCTGCCGGACGGGGGTCACCGCCGCCGCCGACGGTGCGCTCTACGTTTCCTGGCGGGCCATCCTGCCGGGTGACGTGCGTGACGTGGTGGTGGCCCGTTCCGACGACGGGGGAGCGACGTGGGCGGAGGCGGTCCGCCCGCGCGCGGATGGCTGGGTCTTCCCCGGCTGCCCGCACGCCGGGCCCGCGATGCGGCTCGACGGAGCGGGGCGGATCCACATCGCCTGGTGGACCGGCAAGGCGGGGGAGGCGGGGGTCTGGTATGCGCGGTCGGATGACGGCGGCCGGACCTTCGCGAGCCAGGCGCTTGCGACGGCGGAGCGCTCGCTTCCGGCCCACGTCCAGCTGGTCACCGCCCCCGGGGGACGGGTGGTGGTCGCGTGGGACGACGGCCTGGGCGAGGCGCCCCGCGTGCTGCTCCGCGAGTCACGGGACGGGGGTGCCAGCTTCACCCGAGCCGAGCAGGTGAGCGCGGACGGCCAGGCGGCGACCTTCCCCGTCCTCGCGGTCGTGGGCGATTCGCTCGCGGTGGCCTGGAGCGCCACGACGGCGGCGGCCCACCACGCGGCGGCCGCCGCCCGGCCCGACATGAAGGACCCGGAGGCAGTGATGCCGCTCCCCCGGGTCGGGCAATCGGAGATCTGGCTGCGGACGCGTGCGCTGTAGGGGTGGCGAGTCGCGAGTCACGCGGCGGCGGCGACTCGCGACACGCGGCCCTTGACCCCGGTCCCCCGCCTCTTACCTTCCGCCCCCGATGCCCACCACCACGCTTCTCGATGCCCGGGCCATCCAGCGGGCCCTCCAGCGGATGGCGTCGGAAGTCGTGGAGCGGTGCGGGGGCACGGCGGACCTCCTGCTGGTCGGCATCCAGCGCCGCGGCGTCGAGCTGGCGGAGCGGATCGGCGCCCTGATCGAGGGGGCCGAGGGCACCGCGGTCCCCCGGGGCAAGCTCGACATCACGCTCTACCGGGACGACCTCCAGGCCATCGGCCCGAGGCCGGTGGTCAGCGAGACCCGACTTCCCCCCAGCCTCGACGGCCGCACCGTCGTCATCGTGGACGACGTGCTCTACACCGGCCGCACCATCCGCGCCGCCCTCGACGAGTTCGCCGACTTCGGCCGGCCCCGCCGCATCCTCCTCTGCGTCCTGGTGGACCGCGGAGGTCGCGAACTGCCCATCCAGCCGGACATCGTGGGGCTCGCCCTCGGGACCCAGCCCGGCGACCGGGTGGACGTGCTGGTGCGCGAGCTGGACGGCCGCGATGCCGTCGAGCTGGTCCGGGAGGTCGCGTGACCTCGGCGGCGCTGGGCAAGGACCTGGTGGGGCTGGAGCCGCTCACGGCCGACCAGATCCGGCTCATCCTCGACACCGCCGAACCCTTCAAGGAAGTGAGCGAGCGCCCCATCAAGAAGGTGCCGGCGCTCCGCGGCAAGACCATCGTCAACCTGTTCTTCGAGAACTCGACCCGCACCCGCATCTCCTTCGAGTTCGCCGAGAAGCGCCTCTCGGCGGACACCGTGAACGTCGCCACCTCGGGCAGCTCGGTGGCCAAGGGCGAGACCCTGGTCGACACGGCGCGGAACCTGGAGGCGATGCGGATCGACATGGTGGTGATCCGCCATGGCGCCTCCGGCGCGGCCCGGTTCCTCGGCGAGCGGATCCGCTCCAACGTGATCAACGCCGGGGACGGGAAGCACGAGCACCCGACCCAGGGCCTGCTCGACATGCTCACCCTTCGCGACCGCTTCGGTCGGCTGGAGGGGCTCAAGGTCGCCATCGTGGGCGACATCCTCCACAGCCGCGTGGCCCGGAGCAACATCTGGGGCCTGACCAAGCTCGGCGCGGAAGTGGCGGTATGCGGGCCCCCGAGCCTGCTGCCCCGCAACGTCCGGGACCTGGGCGTCACCGTGCTGCCGCGGATCGAGGACGCGATCGCGTGGGCCGACGCGCTCAACGTCCTCCGGCTGCAGCTCGAGCGGATGCAGGCCGGTTTCATCCCCTCGCTCCGCGAGTACAACCGGGTCTTCGGCGTGACCAGCGAGCGGCTCGCCCGCGCCCCCCGGGAGCTGGCCATCCTGCACCCGGGCCCGATGAACCGCGGCGTCGAGATCGACAGCGACGTCGCCGACGGACCCCACAGCGTGATCCTCCCCCAGGTGACCAACGGCGTCGCGGTCCGGATGGCGGTGCTCTACCTGCTGGCCGGGGGCTCCCCCGACTGGCGCACGGAGGCGGGCGAATGACGGACCGGCCCATCCTCCTCCGGGGCGGCCGGGTGATCGACCCCTCGCGCGGGGCCGACGGCCAGGCCGACGTCCTCCTGGTGGGGGGCCGGGTGGAGGCGGTGGGCTCGGGGCTGGGCGCGGCCGAGGGCGCGCTGGTGGTCGACGCCACGGGCAAGGTGGTGGCGCCGGGGTTCATCGACCTGCACGTGCACCTCCGGGAGCCGGGCCAGGAGGACCTCGAGACCGTCGCCACCGGGGCGATGGCGGCGGCGGCCGGCGGGTTCACCGCGGTGTGCGCGATGCCGAACACCGACCCCGTCACCGACAACCAGGCGGCGGTCGGCTTCATCGTGCGCCAGGCGATGCGCGCCGCGAAGGCGCGGGTCTATCCCATCGGCGCGCTCTCGATGGGCCAGCGGGGCGAGCAGCTCACGGAGTTCGGGGAGCTGATCGGCGCCGGGGCGGTGGCGGTGAGCGACGACGGCCGCCCGGTGGCGTCGAGCCACCTGATGCGGACCGCCCTCGAGTACGCCCAGGTCTTCGGGATCCCGGTGGCGGACCACTGCGAGGACCCGACCCTGAGTCAGGGCGGCGCGATGCACGAGGGCCTGGTCTCCACGCGGCTCGGGCTCAAGGGCATCCCGGCGGCGGCGGAGGAGATCCACGTCGCGCGGGACGTGCTCCTGGCCGAGCTCACCGGCGGGCACGTGCACCTCTGCCACATGAGTACCCGTGGCTCGGTGGAGCTGATCCGGCGCGCCAAGGAGCGCGGGCTCCGGGTGACGGCCGAGGCCACGCCGCACCACTTCGCCCTCACCCACGAGCGGGTGGAGGGCTACGACACCCACGCGAAGATGAACCCCCCGCTGCGCGAGGACGCCGACCGCGAGGCCATCCGGCAGGCGCTCCGCGACGGCACCATCGACGTCATCGCCACCGACCACGCCCCGCACCACTACGACGCCAAGGAGCGGGAGTTCGACCTGGCGCCGAACGGCATCCTGGGCCTGGAGACCGCCCTCGGCCTCGCGATCCGGGAGCTGGTGGAGCCGGGCCTGCTCGACCTGCCCCGACTGGTCGAGCTCATGAGCACCGTCCCGGCCCGCACCTTCCGACTCCCCGGCGGGACCCTCGCCACCGGGGCCCCGGCCGACGTGGTGGTCTTCGACCCGGCGGTGCGGTGGACCGTGGACCCCTCCCGGTTCTTCTCCAAGAGTCGCAACACCCCCTTCGGCGGTGCCGAACTCACCGGGCGCGCCGAGCTGACGATCGTCGGCGGGCGCGTGGTCTTCCAGCGCGGCTGACCGTCCCGTCGGCCGGGCTGCCGGCCCGGTGGGGTGCCCGCCGGGAGCCCGCGCATTAGATTCGCGAAGTCGGCCCTTCCGCCCGGGGGGCCGCGCCCTCCCACCCCAGAGGACGCACGATGGGCAACGGCGCCCCGCAGGACGTGATGGCGACCATCGACCAGCTGCTGGCCCGGCGCCAGCAGTTCGAGGAGTGGATCGCGAAGCTCGATGCGGCCGGCGCGGGCGCGCCCGATGGGGTGCGCGCCCGGGTCCGGGCGGACTACCAGGCGCGGCTCGGGGAGGCGCTGGAGGAACTGCGCGGGCACCAGGGGGCCATCGCGGACCAGCTCGCCGACCTGCGGGTGCAGCAGGACGAGCTCGTGGCGCGGGAGCGCGAGGCATCCGAGGCGCTGGCCGAGGCGGAACTCCGCCATTCGGTCGGGGAGTACGACGACCGCCAGTACGAGAAGCTGCGCCGGGAGCACGACCGGGCGGCAGGCGAGGCGCGCGGGAGGCTGGAGCGGATCGCGGGGGAGATCGGGCGGCTCGGGGACGTCCAGGCCCTGATCGCACCGCCCACGCCGGTGGCCCCCCGGCCGCCGGCGCCCCGGGCCCAGACGCCTCCCCCGCCGGCGCCCTCTCCCCCGTCACCCCGGGAGGAGCCCTCGGCGGCCACCGCCGCTTCGGAGTCCGCGGGCCCGGCACCCGGCGCTCCACGGTTCGAACCGCGGCCGGCCGGTGGCAAGGGTGAGGGGCCGCCCCGCACGCTGATCCTGGAGCCGGAACTCCGGCCCCAGCCGGCCGGAGATGAGCTGGCCTTCCTCAAGTCGGTCACCGAGGAGACCCGGAAGCCTGCCCCTCGGCCCGAGCCCCCGGCCGCCCCGGCGGCCGGCGA
>JAICEH010000047.1 GCA_025924275.1 Gemmatimonadales bacterium
ACCGGCTGGCGCGGGTGGTGGCCGGGGACCACGGCGGGGTGATCCCCCGGGAGCCCGAGGCCCTGGAGCGGCTGCCTGGCGTGGGCCGCTACACCGCCGGCGCCGTGGCGAGCTTCGCCTTCGAGCGGGCGGTGCCGGCGGTGGACACCAACGTGGCGCGGGTGCTCCGGCGCGCCTTCCATCCCCGGGCCGCGGGCGCGGCCGGGGCGCGGCGGCTGTGGGCCACTGCCGCGGCGTTCCACCGGCGCGGCGGCGTCCCGGCGTGGACCTTCAACCAGGCGGTGATGGAGCTCGGGGCGCTGGTCTGCACCGCACGGAAGCCGCGCTGCGCCGAATGCCCCGTGCGGCGCGAGTGCGCCACGGGCCGCCGGCGCGCCGAGGGCGCCGGACGCGTGCACTCGACCACCCCGGACCCGATCCCGCGGGAGGAGTGAACCGGGGCGAGGTCGCCTACCGGCCCAGCATCCCCCCCACCCACGCCGCCACCGCGAGGGCCGCGGAGATCCAGGTGGATCGCGTGAGCCGCGCGAGGAGCGCCCGGGCGGCCCGGCCATCGTCCTCCGCGACCGCCATTCGCCCGAGGCGGCCCGCATTCGGCAGGACGGAGACGATCCCGACCAGTGCCGCGGCGAGGCCGGCGAGGATCATCACCAGCACCCAGCTGCCCGAGCCGGAGAGGCCCCCTTCCGCCGCTCCCTCGATGCGGTACATCCCGAGCGCCAGGAAGAGGCCGGAGCCGGTGGTGAGCATCAGCCCGGGCCCGACCAGCCAGCGATGGATCGGCGCCAGCCCGCGCAGCAGGCCCTGCAGCCCGGCGGGGTCGACCCGGGGTGCCGCGCTCGCGGCCGCGAGGACCGCCAACGACCCGCCGATCCAGAGGACCAGCCCGAAGGTGTGGAGGACGAGCCAGGTGAAGGTCACCGCGTGGTCTCCGTGAGGATGCGGTCGTCCACCGGCCGGCGACCGGCGACCCCGGCGTCGACCTCGTGCCAGTGCGAGATGCGGGGTTCGCCCAGCCGCCAGCAGAGGAACACCAGCCGGTCGTCCCGCAGGGTGTAGAAGTCCACCAGCCCCTCCTCGAACCCCTTGAAGACGCAGCCGAGAGCATCGAGCTCCTGCAGGAGGGCGCTCACCCGGCGCGCGTGCTCGCTCACCCGTTCCCGCGCCTCCCGGAGCTCGGCCGACTCGCCGCCCTCGCTGGTGGCGGCCGCGGCCAGGACCTCGTACTCGCCCACCGCGATCCGCCAGCCGTCGAACTCGGCGGAGAGGTCGCCCGCGATCCGCCGGACCAGCGGCAGCGTCGCCTCGGCCTCCTCCAGCGTGAAGATGCGCGGCGTGGTCACGGCGGCTGTCTCCTCAGGCGGCGAGGGCGTCGAGCGCAGCGTCGGCGGCCCGGCGGCCCTCGGCGGCGTGCCGAGCCGCGAGCTCGGTGCGGAACGTGGCGAACTCCGGCATCGCGGGCCGGACGAGGACGAGCGGGGCCCGGCCCGGCGTGGCGCGCCAGAGCGCCACCTCGGCCTCGCTCCCGTGCGCCATCATCGCGCCGATCGCCAGGTCGGCGTAGCGCACCAGCGCCGGCACGCCCGCCGGCGCCGGGGCGGGGTCCTCGTCGAGCCGCGGGCCCACGTCCACCGCCACGACGAGATCGGCGGGCAGGCCGGCGGCGGCCCAGAGCGGCAGCGCGGCGCGGAGCCCGCCGTCCGCCAGGCGGAGGCCGCGGACCCGGACCGGCGGGAAGTAGAGCGGCAGGGCGCAGGCGGCCTCGAGCGCGTCGAGCAGGTCGGCCTCCTCGCCGCCGGCGCCGAGCCGCACCGGCCGCCCGCTGTCCACGTCCACGGCCGTCACGGTGAGCGGCACCTCGAGGTCGGCGAACCGGCGCACCGGGAGCACCCGGGCGATGGCGCGGCGCATCGGCTCCGGCCGGAGGAGCGACGGGGCCCGGAGCCCGGCGAGCAGGGCCGCCAGCCGGGGCCGCGCCACCTCGTCCCGCCGGACCCCGGCGAAGCGCGCGAGCCCCTCCGCCGGGGGCGTCCCCGCGGCGAGGACGGCCGCCGCCACGGCGCCCATCGAGGTCGCGACGTAGTGCGCCGGCGCCAGGCCGCGGGCGGCGAGCGCCTCCACCGCCCCGAAGTGCGCGGCGGCCTTGGCCCCGCCGCCGGAGAGCACGGCCACCACGCGCCGGCTCATCGGCGGGTGGCGTCCCGCGCCTCGCGGTACGCGCGCGCGCGCTCGAAGGCCTCCCGCTCCGCCTCGGTGCCCGGCACCAGGCGGGGCACGCGCCGTGGCCGGCCGTGCTGGTCGATGGCCACGAAGACCGCGTGCGCGGTGTGGGTGTGCCGCCGCTCGCCGGTGCTCACCGTCTCGGCGTAGACCTCGACCCGGATCTCCATCGAGGTGTTCCCGACGAACTCCACCGCCGCGATGCACGTCACCAGGGAGCCGATCGGGATCCGCTCGCGGAAGTCCACCCGGTCGATGGAGGCGGTGACCGCGGGGCCCCCGGCGTGCCGGATGGCCGCCACCGCCGCCGCCTGGTCCACCAGCGCCATGAGCTGACCGCCGAAGAGGTCGCCCAGGATGTTGGCCATGTGGGGCATGGTCATCGTGGTGAGCTCGGCCCGGCTGTACGACATGGGGCGGCTCTCGGTCATTGCGGCTCCCTGCGTCCGGGGCGGCCGGGCGCGCTAGTAGTCCACCGGCCTGAGGTAATACTCGCCGATCGCCGTCTGGCTCACCATCGCGACCGTCGGCAGCCGACGCTTCCAGTGGGTGCCGTCCAGCCGCTTCCGCACCAGCTCGATCTCCCGGGCGGGGAAGCCCAGCAGGGCGACCTCCTCCGGGGTGTAGCCCGACAGCAGCCAGTGCAGCACCAGGTCGGCGGTGGCGTACTTGACCCCGAAGTCGCCCTCGTCGGTCTGGCCGTGGATCAGGTCGGCGCTGGCCGGCTTCTCGACGATCACGCCCGGCACGCCGAGGTGCCGCGCGAGCGCCCAGACCTGGGTCTTGAAGAGGTCGCCGATCGGGTTCACCGGCGGCGAGTCGTCGGCGTGCCAGGTGAAGTACCCCATCAGCCGCTCGGTCTTGTTGCCGGTCCCGAGGGGCAGCGCGGCGAGCTCCGCGGAGAGGTCGAAGAGGACGATCATCCGGGTCCGTGCCATCACGTTGCCCTTCCGCGCCGGACTCCCGCTCCCCACGGCGGCCACGACCGCATCCACGGGGCCGGTGATGTCGACGGTGCGGTGATCGAGCCCCAGCGCGTCGATCACCAGCGCCGCGTGGGTCAGGCTCTCCGGGCTGGAGGTGCGGTAGGGCATCCGGACCGCGATCACGTTCTCCCGGCCCAGGGCCTCCGCGGCGAGGTATGCGACGACCGCGCTGTCCACCCCGCCCGAGAGCCCCAGCACCACCTTGCCGAACCCGCGCCGCCGGCCCACCTCGTCCCGGATGAACTCCACGAGCCAGCGCCGCGCCAGCGCGGGATCCATGGCGAGCGGGTCGCGCCGGGCGGCGTGGATGATCCCGGGGCGCGGCGCCTCCGGCCGGCGCTGCGGCCGCTCCACCTCGGTGAAGTCCCCGGTCCGCCGGTCCGGCCCCAGCGACTCGAGCAGGTGGGGGAGCTTGATCTCGAGGTCCGCCAGGAACGGCGCGTCGGCCCGGGCGCGCGTGATGGCCCCGAGATCGAGCTCGACCGGCAGCAGCGCCGGCTCGAACACGTCGGCCCGGGCGAGGAGCTCCCCGTCCGGGCCCGCCACCAGGGAGCCGCCCACGAACCCCTTGCCCCCCTCGAACCCCACCAGCTGCGCGACGGCGACGAAGCAGCCGTGCTCGGCTGCCGCGCCGGTGGCGAGGCGCTCCCACCGCTCGAGGTTCGCGGGCCGCGCGCCGCCGTCCCCGCCGGGCGTCAGCCCCCGGGCCGGTGTCGCGCTCACCACGAAGATCACCTGCGCCCCGTCCAGCGCCGCGATGGTCGGGAGGAGCGAGTGCCAGGCGTCCTCGCACACCAGCATCGCCGCGCGCCCCCAGCGGGTATCGAAGGCGCGCACCTCGCGACCCGCTTCCACGAACCGCTCCTCGTCGAACACGCCGTAGGTGGGGAGGAACACCTTGCGGTGGACGTGCCGGATGCCGGCCTCGGGGCCGCCGAGGGTGGCGTAGAGCGCGGAGTTGTGGAGCCGGTTGCGCCAGGTCTCGTAGAAGCCGATCACCACGTCCACCGGGGCCAGCCCGGCGTCCCGGTGCACGGCGGCGAGCTCGTCGAAGAGCGCCGGCGCGGTGCGCGCCACGTCGCGGACCCCCCCCTCGAGGAAGTAGCCCGAGAGGGCGGACTCGGGGAAGACGACCACGTCCGGAGGCGCGGGGAGCGCGGCCGCCTCGCGGAGCACCCGGCCGGCGTCGGCGAGCGTCTCCGCCCACGCCCCCTTGGTGGGGCGGAACTGGGCCAGGGCCAGGCGCAGCATCGCGTGCAATCTACGCCGGACGGCCCGCCCGCGAGAGGCCGGCGCTTGACGCGCCCCGGCCGTCCCGGCCACGTTCACGGCAATGCTCTGGTACGTGGCCCTCGGCAGCGCGATCGGCGGAGTCGGGCGCTGGCTCCTGGGGGGAGCCGCCCAGCGGCTCACGCCCACCTTCCCCGTCGGCACCCTCGCGGTGAACGTGCTCGGCGCCTTCGTGGTCGGGCTGGTGCTGCGCTTCTCCCTCGCGAGCCCCGACGTCACCCCGGAGATCCGCGCCTTCCTCGCGATCGGCGTCTGCGGCGGCTTCACGACGTTCTCCACCTTCACCTGGGAGACGTTCGCCCTGCTCGAGGAAGGGGCGTGGACCCGGGCGGGACTCAACGTCGCGCTGAGCGTGCTGCTCTGCCTGGTGGCCGTGGCGCTCGGCGCCGCGCTGGGGCGCGCCTTCTTCGAGCTCCGGCTGCGGGGCTGACGCCAGGAGGCGGCGATGCGGGACATCGAGGGGGAGGGCCTCGCCCTCCGGATCTATGTCGGCGAACGCGACCGCCACGGGGGCCAGCCCCTCTGGCAGGCGCTGCTCACCCTCCTCCGCCAGCGGGGGATGGCCGGCTGCTCCGTGTTCCGTGGACTGGCCGGCTTCGGGGCCAACGCCGTGATCCATACCGAGCAGGTGCTGCGCCTCTCGGTGGACCTCCCCATCGTGATCGAGTGCGTGGACAGCGCCGAACACGTGGAGGCGGTGCTCCCGGCCGTCGACGCGATGATGGACGGGGGGCTCGTGACCCTCGTCCCGGTCCGGGTGATCACCCACCGGCCCCACGACCCGGCCCGCACCGCCGGCACCAACCCGGGAGCCCGCGCGTGACCAACCCGCTCGAGGCCCTTCAGGGCGTGGTCAATGCCTGCCTCGTCACTCCAGCGCTGGTCACGGGGGGCCAGCCGGAGGCCCGCCACCTCGACGCCCTCGCGGCCGGCGGGGGCGGCCTGGTCCTCGACATCCGGGATCCGATGGAACCGCGGAACTTCGATGAGCCGGACCACGCCCGGCGAGTCGGCCTGGAGTACGTCAATGTCCCCGTGACACCGGGCACGCTGACGGACGAGACGATCGAGCGGGTCCTGGGCGTGCTCCGGAGCGCCGGCGGGCGCACCGTCTTCTTCCACTGCGGGAGCGGGAACCGGGTCGGTGGCGCGCTGATCCCGTGGCTCATCCTCGACCGGGGGATGGACGAGGAGGCCGCGGTGGAACAGGCGATGCGGGTGGGGCTCCGGAGCCCCGAGATGCTGCAGTGGGGGCTGGACTACGCCAGGCGGATGGGACCGGCGTAGCGTCCGGCCGGGCGGGGGAAAGCGAAGCGGGCCCGGCAGCTTCCGCTGCCGGGCCCGCTTGGTTCACTACCTCCGCCCCCCACCACCGCCCGACGGTGCCCCCCCGCGACCGCCCCCACCGGAGGGGGCCCCGCCGCGGCCTCCCCCGCTCGGCGCCGCGCGGGCGCCGCCGCCCGGCGCCCCGCCACGGCTCGCCCCGGCCGCCGGACTCGAGCCCCGCGCCGAGCCCCGGCTCTCCACCCCGCGCGGCTGCTGCCGCGAATCGACCGCGCGCCGCTCGCCCCCGGCCGCAGCGCCCGATCCCCGGGCAACCGGCGACCGGTCGGTCCCGGGGCGTTCCACCCGTCGGGCCGACGCCGGCCGCAACTCGGGGCGCTCCACGACCCGTCGGGACGTCGCCGTGCCGCGGGCGTTGGTCGGGAGGCCCGACTGCCGCCGGGCCGTCGTCGCCGCCCGGTCCTCGCCCTGGGAGCTGGCCTGCCGCCGCGCCGTGGTGGTGGCCCGGGCATCGGTCGGCAGGTTCGGCTGGCGCCGCGCGTCCGTCTGGCGGGCGGTGGCACGCGCCGGCGCTGCCGCGTCGGAACGCCGCCGGGTCGCCGCCCCGGCCCCGGACCGGTTCTCGCCCGACACGGGAGCCTGGGTGGCCCGGCGTCCGCCGCTCGACTGCTCCCGGCTGGGCTGGGCCTGCCGCGGCCCGGCCTGCGCCTCCGGGGTGGTGCGCCGCCCGCCCGCCCCGGCGGTGCCTTCGCGCTGCGGCGCGGGCGCGGCGTCCCCGGTCGTCCGGCGGCGGGTGCCTCCGGCGGCGTTGGCCTGCTGCTGCTGCTCGCCGATGGACGGCAGGCGGCGACGGGCGCCGGCGTCGGGGGTCTGGCCCTGGGTGCCGAGACTCCGGTCGCGGAAACCGGACGCGTAGCGGTCCCGGTAGCCGGGCGAGTTCGCCGCCACGGCATCGTACGGGTCCTTCCAGCCGTACCGGTCCCGCGCGTAGGGGTAGCCCGCGTAAGGCGGATAGGGGTAGTAGGCCGGATAGTACGGGTACGGGTAATGATAGTACGGGTATGAATAGTACGGATAATAGTACGACGGGTAGTAGCCGTACCACGGCGCGTAGTACCAGGGGTCGTACCAGCCGGTGCCGATCGAGAAGTAGAACGACCCGCCCCAGGGGTAGCAGCCGAAGCAGGTGCCGACCGAGGCGTAGCCGCCCGAGCCGTAGGAATCCGACCCGACCGACGCGTAGCTCGCCTCCGCCACGGTGTAGCGCAGCACGTCGTAGTCGAACCCGCCGGGCGGGGCCATCCGCGTCACCAGGTCCGTGAGCCCGCGCTCCAGGTCGAGCTCGGAGGCGGGAATCTCCAGCGCCCGCAGGTCCCACCGCTCGCCGCGGCGGAAGTCGGCGAAGTTGAACGGGTCGGGCGACCAGGCCGCGAGCACGACGCCGGTGCCGAGGGTGCCGGCCACCTGGAACGCCTCGCGATCGCCGCGGCTCCGGATCTCGAAGTCGCGCTGGCCTGGAATGAACTGCTCGTCGACCGGGTCCACCGGGAAGAGCACGCGGACCTGACCCTGGGGATCCGTCTGCACCACCACGAGGTAGCCGTCCCGTGCGGCCCGGACGTGCGCCCGCGCCCAGAGCCCCGGGGCGTAGGAGCCCCCGTCGCTCAGCGAGAGGCGGATGGCGGGGTCGGGATCCTGGGCCGACGGCCGCGCCATCGTGACCGCGGGCGCGGCGCCGAGGAGGCCGGAGATGACGAGCGTGGCGAACATGGGAACCCTCCCGGACCGTGCCGGATGACCAGTTTCGGGGACGGCACAGGCCACCCCCACCGGTCAGCGGGCGAGGACCGTGCCAGCCCGGATGCCATTGCCCATCAACGTGTTACGGATGAACCCGAGGTCCCGTTGCGTCCCGGATTGGTGACGGCTGTCACGCGAGGCTTCTCGCCGGTCACTTATCGGTCGAGGACCTCCCGGCCGCCCACCCGGCGATGCCAGTAGAGTCGCATCTCGCTGATCAATCCGTCGCGGGTCTCGCAGAACATCCCGCCGCGGGCCTCGACTGCCTCGCCGGTGCGGCGCCGACGGAACCCGACCGTGAACTCGGCCGCGAACCAGGTGCCGGCGACGAAGATCTCGCCGGAGGCGAAGCGCACCTCGGACTGGTGGAAGGAGAGGTCCTGCCAGTAGCCGCGGATGGCCGGGCTGCCGGCGAGCGTCGCGCCGAACGGAGACTCCACGAACACCGCGTCGGGCGCGAAGACCGCAAGCAGTGCCTGCGCGTCGGTCCGCTCCCAGGCGCGGCCGAGGGCGTCCACGAGGCGCCGGCCAAGCTGGGCGATCGTCTCCGGCGCGGAATCGGTCACGCCTTGCTCCGGTGGAGGCGGGGTGGGACATTGCGCGGGCGGATGCCTCCCAACTTACACGTCGCCCGGCGGGCGTGCCTCGCCCTCCTGCTCCTCCAGCCGGCACGCCTTGCCGCCCAGTCCCCCTGCCCTCCGGAGCAGGGCCGCGCGCTCGACTCGGCCTGGTCCGCCTACCGCGCGGACTCGATCGAGGTCGCGCGGGCCCGGTTCCTCGACCTCACCCGGAGCTGCCCCGCGGCGGCGGGGGCGTGGGCCGGCCTCGGCTTCGCGTCCCTTCGCCTCGATGACCTTGCGGCAGCCGAATCCGCCTTCCGCGAGGCCCTGGCCGTCGACCGGGGAAGCGCGGACGCGTGGGACGGCCTGGCGCACGTGATGGCCCGCACCGACCGCGCACCCGAGGCGGTCACCGCGGCCCGTGAGGCCGTGTCGATCGCCCCGGGGTACGCCTCCAGCCGCGCGCTGCTGGACCGCCTCGCGCCGGACTGGGATCGCCCTCCCCTCGCACCCGCGCCGCGGCCCGCCACCCTCCGGGTGGACGCACGGGTGCGGGACGGCCGGTTCGAGGTCCCGGGACCCCGCGGCTGGTCGGCCGTCTATCTCCAGGGCGTGAACCTGGGTGCGGCCCTACCGGGCCGGTTCCCCGCCGAGTTCCCGGTGGACTCCGGGCTCTATCGCGGGTGGCTCGATTCGATGGCGGCGATGGGCGCGAACGTCGTCCGGGTCTACACCCTGCTGCCGCCGGCCTTCTACCGCGCGCTCCGCGGCCGCAACCTCGAGCACCAGGAGCGGCCGCTGCTCCTGGTGCAGGGGGTGTGGGCGGAGTTGCCACCGGACGGGAACTTCGACGACCCGGCGTGGCTCGGCGACCTCCGCGGGGAGGTGCGACGTGCGACGGAGGTCATCCATGGCGCGGCCGAGGTGGCGCCCCGCCCCGGCCACGCCGCGGGCCGCTACGACGCCGACGTCTCGCCCTGGGTGGTGGCCTGGATCCTGGGGCGCGAATGGGAGCCCTTCGCCGTCGCAGCCTACGACCGGGGACGCGCGCGGGCCGCCTTTCACGGCCGCTGGTTCGAGGGCGAGGCGCTGCCCGCGATGGACCGATGGCTCGCCGCGCTCTGCGACTTCCTGGTGAACTGGGAGGTGGAGCGCTTCAACGCCATCCGCCCCGTTGCCTACGTCAACTGGCCCACCCTCGACCCGCTCACCCATCCCACCGAATCGAGCCCGGAGGAGGAGGCTGCGTGGCGTCAGAGGGCCGGCCGGCCGCTCCTCACCCAACGCCACGAGTACGACAATGACGGGCTCGGGCTCGACGCCAACCTGCTCCGGCCGACGCCCGCCAACCCGGCGGGGTGGTTCGCCAGCTACCACGCCTATCCCTATTACCCCGACTTCGTGATCCAGGACCCGGGCTACGCCTCGGCGCGCTCGAGCTTCGGGCCCTCGAGCTACTTCGGGTACCTCCGCGACCTCGTGGCCCACCACGCCGGGCTGCCGGTGGTGATCTCGGAGTTCGGCGTGCCGTCGAGCCGGGGGCTGGCGCACCGGCAGCCGCAGGGGCTGCACCACGGTGGGCTCGACGAGCGCGGCCAGGCAGCGGCCGACGCACGGCTGGCGGCGGAGATCCGGGAGGCGGGCGCGGCGGGCGCCATCGTCTTCGCGTGGCTCGACGAGTGGTTCAAGCACAACTGGGTGACGATCGACCTCGCGGTGCCGCGGGACCACAGCCCCCGCTGGCTCAACGTGGAGGATGCCGAGCAGCAATACGGCATCCTGGGCCTCTACGCCGGCGACGGCACCGGGCCGCGACTGGGGGGGAGCCCCACCGCGTGGCGCGCGCTCCAGGCGGTGCAGCGGGGCGGGCGACGGCTCCATTCGCTCCGGATCGGACAGGACGAGGCCTACCTGTACCTCGCCGTCGAGACCGACTCCGTCGTCGACCCCGGGCGCCACCGGCTCGCGGTCCTGCTCGACGTCGTGCGCCCGGACCTGGGCCAGCGGCGAATCCCGGGCGGCCTCCGGAGCGAGGTGGGCTTCGAGTTCCTCCTGGATCTCCGCGACACGGCGCAGGCCGCCCTCCTCGCCCTGCCGGAGTACAACCCCTACGCCGGCCGGGAGGCGCTCGAGGACGGCGACGAGCGGGGGCGATTCCACCGCCGGCCGATCCGGCCGGTGAACCGCGACGACGCCAGGTGGGATTCCCTCCTGGTGATCGTGAACCGGGCGCGGTACTGGCGGGACGGGACGATGCGCCCGGCCCAGCTGCACGATCGCGGCCGGCTCCGCCACGGCACCCAGGACGAGACCAGCCTGGCCGACTGGTACTGGGACCGCGCGGCGCGGCTGGTGACCATCCGCATCCCCTGGGGGCTCCTCGGCGTGACCGACCCCTCCACCGGACGGGTGGCGTTCGAGTTTGCGCGCGAGGGGGAGTTCGGCACCACGGTCACGGAGGGGTTCCGGGTCGGGGCCGTGCTGCTCGACGCCGCGGGCATGCGCCTCGACGCCCTGCCCGCGGCACCCGACGGCACGTGGCGCGCCGCCGACTTCGCGCCGTGGCGCTGGCCGGAGTGGACGGAGCCCCGGTTTCATTCGAGATTGAAGCCGGCGTACGAGTCCCTCCGCCAGCTCTGGAGCGAGCCCTGAGCCGCTGCCCGACGGTCCTTCCCGCCGCGATCCTGCTCCTGCTGCCCGTCCTCGCCGCACGGCCCGCGGCCGCGCAGGTGCGCACGGGAGACGCGGCGTGGGAGGCGGGCGACTTCGCCACCGCGCGCGCCGCCTATACCCGTGCCCTCGCCGACGATCCCGCCTCGGTCCGCGCGCTCTACCGGCTCGGCCTCCTGGCGAGCTGGGACGACCGGCTCGACTCGGCCCTGGTACTGCTCCGGCGGGGGCGGGCGGTGGACCCGCTGGATCCGGACGTGCGCTTTGCCGAGGCCCTGGTGCTCAGCTGGCGTGGGGACTTCGATGCCGCCATCGCGCGGTACGACAGCCTCCTCGCGGAACATCCCGACCGGCGGGACGCCCGCCTCGGCCGGGCACGCACCCTGGCCTGGAGGGGGGACCTCGATGGCGCCGAACGCGCCTTCGAGGCACTGGTGGCCTCGGACCCTGACGATCCGGCCGCCCGGAACGGGCGGGCGCAGGTG
>JAICEH010000048.1 GCA_025924275.1 Gemmatimonadales bacterium
CGCCAGCTTCCACCTACCCTCTGAAGCGTCCGACCACGCAGTCCTCACCCAGCAGGGAGGTCATGTGAAGGGAACCACCGCCATCCTGGCGCTTGCCGCGTTCGTGGCGCCCGCGGCCCTGGCTGCCCAGGAGACCCCTCCGACGGCGCAGGCCGCCGCCATCCCCGCCGCCGAAGCGGCGCCGGTCCTCGACGATTCCGGTGTGCTCGCCATCTTCGATGGCGCCAACCGGCGTGACCTCGAGACGGCGACGATCGCGGCCGAGCGGGCCAGGAACCAGCAGGTGCGCCAGCTGGCCGTGCGGTTCGCCAACGAGCACATGGCGCTCCGCCGGCAGGGCCAGGAACTGGGCCGCACGCTGCAGCTGTATCCCCGGCGCGAGTTCGATGCCGCGGAGATGCAGAAGCACGGGCAGACGATCGCCTGGCTGAAGCAGGTGCCGGCCGAGCAGTTCGACGCCGCGTGGCTCGACCACGAGATCGCGTTCCACGCCTCGGTCCTCGAGGCGGTGCAGGGGACCCTGCTCGCGGCCACGACCAAGCCCGAGCTCAAGGTCCTGATCGAGCAGTCGATCCCGGCGTTCGAGGCCCACCTGGCCGCGGCGCGGGACCTCAAGGCGGCGCTGGACGGTGCGGCCAAGCCCGAGGTGCCTGCCTCGGAGCCGTCCAGCACCAACGGGGGCGAGTAAGTACCCCCACATCGGTCACCCGCCCGGGTGATCTCCGCGGCCGCCGGCTCCCCGCCGACGGCCGCGGCTCGTTTGGGGGGGACGGCCTCGACGGCTGGGACGGCCGGGCCGGTTCGTCCCAGCCGCCCTCAGCCGCCCTCAGCCGTCCTCAGCCGTCCTCAGCCGTCCTCAGCCTCCCCAGCCCCCGAGCCTCACCCCGCTGCCAGTCCGAGCAGCCAGGCGCACGCCAGCCCGCCGTAGATCCCCAGGATGTAGCCCGAGACTCCGAGCAGGAGCCCGACCGGGGCCATCGCCGGATGGTAGGCCGCCGCCACCACCGGGGCCGAGGCGGCGCCCCCGATGTTCGCCATCGAGCCCACCGCCACGAAGAAGAGCGGGGCCCGGAGCAGCCGGGCCGCGAGGAAGAGGATCGTCACGTGGATCGCGATCCACACGACCCCCGCGCCGAGGAATGCGGGGGTCTCCAGCACCGCCCGCAGGTCTGCCCGGGCCCCGATGCTCGCGATGATGAGGTAGAGCGCCGCATACCCGGTGTTCGACGCGCCGACTTCCTCCAGGTGCCGCGCCGGCGTGAACGAGAGCAGGATGCCGGCGGTGACCGCCACCAGCACCGCCCAGGTGGCGCGGCTGATGATCGTCGGGTCCCCGATCGCCGGCAGCCGGTCACCGATGGCCACCGAGACCGCCGCGCCGCCGAAGCCGAGGGCCAGGAGCACCAGGATGTCGCGGAGGGCGGCGGGCCGCTTGTGCGCCTGCAGCTCGCCCAGGTGGCGGCTCGCCTCCTCGAACGCCTCGCGGCGGGCCCCGATGGCGGTGTCGAAGCGGAGCTGCCAGGCCGAGAGGGCCAGCAGGACCGCCATCCAGCTGTAGCCGACCACGGTATCCACGACGATGGCGGGGCCGAGCACCGCGTCGGGGGCGCCCACGCTCTCCGCGATGGCGACGAAGTTGGCGCTGCCGCCGATCCAGCTCCCGGAGAGCGCCGCGAACGCCTTCCACGCGTCCGGGGGCAGCGCCCCCTGGAAGATCAGGAATGCCACCGGCCCCCCGATGATGATGCCAAGCGTGCCCGCGAGCATCATCAGGAGCGCGGTGCGGCCGACCTTCAGGATGGCGGGGAGATCCACCGCCACCATCAGGAGCAGGAGGCAGAGCGGCAGGAGGAACCGCGACACCCAGTCGTACACCGGCGACTGGAGCGGGGTGATCCCGAAGGCGGAGGAAAGCGTCGGGAGGAAGTAGCAGTGGACCAGGGCCGGCACGCGGTCGAACCACCACTTGAAGGCGGGCAGGCCGCTGAGCCAGAAGATCATCCCGACCAGCGCGGCGAGGTATCCGAAGACGAGGGTCGGGTCCTGCAGCAGGGTGTCGGGCATCGGGGCAAGCTCGGCCCGACTCGGTCGGGGGTCAAGCGCCGGCTTGCCGCGGCGCGGTCCCCGGCCGCATCTTGCGCTTCGCCCCGGCGGCCCGGCCGCAGGGGAATCCCCAGCCCGGAGCAGCCCCGCCGATGCCGACCGCCGCCCGCGCGGCCCGGACCGCCCTCGCGTGCGTCCTGGCCCTCCCCGCCGCCGCCCTCGCCCAGGAGCGACCGCTCGTGGTGCGCGGTGCCCGCATCCTCCCCGTCGCGGGCCCGCCCATCGAGCGCGGCGTGCTCGTCGCGCGCGACGGGAAGATCATTGCCGTCGGCGCCGAGGGGACCGTGGAGCTGCCGGCCGGGGCGGAAGTGGTGGATGCCACCGGCAAGGTCGTCGTGCCCGGGCTGGTGGACACCCATTCGCACATCGGGGACGGCGACGGCGGGGATCGGTCCGAGCCGATCCAGGGCGACGTCCGCATCCTCGACGCGATCGACCCGCGGAGCGACGGCTTCCGCGCGGCCCTGGCCGGCGGGATCACCACGGTGAACGTGATGCCCGGCTCGGGCCACCTGATGAGCGGGCAGACCGCCTACCTCAAGCTCCGCCGCGGCCGCACCATCAACGACCTCCTCTTCTGCCGCGACGTCCTGCGGGACGTCTGCGGCGGGCTCAAGATGGCCAACGGCACCAACCCGCGGGGGGAGAGCCCCTGGCCCGGCACCCGGGGCAAGGCGGCGGCGATGATCCGCGAGCGCTTCGTCAAGGCGCTCGAGTACCGCGAGAAGCTGCGTGCGGCGGGCACCGACTCGACCAAGCGGCCGGAACGGGACCTCGAGCTGGAGATCCTGGTGGAGGCCCTCGACGGCCGCCGGGTGGTGCACCACCACACCCACCGGCACGACGACATCCTCACCGTGCTCCGGCTGCAGCGGGAGTTCGGCTTCCGGCTCGTGCTCCAGCACGTGAGCGAGGGCTGGAAGGTGGCGCCGGAGATCGCCGCCGCCGGCGTCCCCGCCTCGGTGATCGTGATCGATGCGCCGGGCGGGAAGCTCGAGGCGGTGGACCTGAGCCTCCGGACCGGGGCCATCCTCGACGCGGCCGGCGTGCTGGTGGGCTTCCATACCGACGACGGCATCACCGACTCGCGCTTCTTCCTCCGCTCGGCCGCCCTCGCCGTCCGCGCCGGGATGGCGCCGGAGAAGGCGCTCTACGCCCTCACCATGGCCGGCGCCCGGATGCTCGACCTCGCCGACCGGGTCGGCTCGCTCGAGCCGGGCAAGGACGCCGACTTCGTGATCCTCTCCGGCGAGCCCTTGGCCCTCGCCACCCGGGTGGAGCAGACCTGGGTCGAGGGCCGCAAGCTGTTCGACCTGTCCGATCCCGCCGACCGGCTCTTCGCCGTGGGCGGCTGGCGCGCCGTCCGCGATGCGCCGTTCGATCACCACGACGGGATGGAGGGCCACTGATGCGCGCCACGCTCCTGCCGGCGAGCCTCGCGATTCCCGCGGCGCTCGCCCTCCCCGGACCCGCCGTGGCCCAGCTCGCCGTGCGCGCCGAGACCGTCTACACCATGGCGGGTGCCCCGCTTCCGGACGGCGTCGTCCTGGTCGGCCGGGATGGCCGCATCGAGCGGGTCGGCCCGGCCGCCGAGGTGCGCGTGCCGGACGGCTACCGGGTGCTCACCGCCCGGGCGGTGACGCCCGGCCTGGTGGATGCCCACACCGTGGTCGGCCTCGCGGGCCTGCTCAACCAGCCCCACGATCAGGACCAGCTCGAGCGCTCCAACCCCGTGCAGCCCGAGCTCCGGGCCATCGACGCCTACAATGCCCGGGAGGACCTGGTCGCGTGGGTCCGCGGCTTCGGCGTCACCACGCTGCACACCGGGCACGGCCCGGGGGCGCTGGTGAGCGGCCAGACGATGGTGGTGAAGACCGCCGGCAGCACCGTCGGGGAGGCCCTGGTGGACTCGGTGACGATGGTGGCGATGACCCTCGGTCCCGACGTCGGGCGGAACTTCAACAACCGGCCCGGGACCCGCGCCCGCGGCGTCGCGACGCTGCGTGCGGAGTTCGTCAAGGCCCGGGAGTACGCCGCCAAGCGGGCCAGGGGCGGCAAGGGCGAGCCCGCCGCCCGCGACCTCGGCCGCGAGGTGATGGCCGGCGTGCTGGCCGGCGACCTCCCCGCCCTCGTCACCGCCCAGACGGCCCGCGAGATCCTCGCCGCCCTCCGGCTCCGCGAGGAGTTCGGCTTCCGCCTGGTGCTCGACGGTGCCGCGGAAGCCTACCTCGTGCTCGACCAGATCCGCGCGGCCGGGGTGCCGGTCATCCTCCACCCGACCATGGCACGGCACGGCGGCACGATGGAGAACGCCACCTTCGAGACCGCCGTGAAGCTCCGCGACGCGGGCATCCCCTTCGCCCTGCAGAGCGGCTACGAGGGCTACGTCCCGAAGACGCGGGTCGTCCTCTTCGAGGCGGCGATGGCGGTGGCCTACGGGCTCACCGTGGAGCAGGCGCTCGCCGCCGTGACGATCGACGCCGCCCGGATCATCGGCCAGGACGCCCGGATCGGTTCGTTGGAGCGTGGCAAGGATGCCGACCTGGCCCTCTTCGACGGCCCGCCCCTCGAGCACACCACCCACGTCTGTGCAGTGCTGGTCCGGGGCGTGCCGGTGAGCGAGGAATGCCGCTGACCCGCGCGGCGCGCGATCCCGCGCCCGAGGACTTCCCCGATCTCGGGCCGGAGGTCCTGGCGGTGGAACCGGTCGAGCGCGCCTGGACCATCCCCTCGACCTGGTACCGGGAGCCGCGGTTCGAGGCCCTCGACCGGGCGGCGGTGCTGGGCCGGTCCTGGCAGCTGGTCGGCCACGTGAGCCGGCTCGCCGAGCCCGGATCCCAGGTGGTGGCCGAGGTGGCGGGCGAGCCGGTGGTGGTGGTGCGGGGGAAGGACGGGGTGCTTCGCGCCTTCTACAACGTCTGCCGCCACCGCGGCGGCCCGCTGGCGCTGGAGGACGGCTGCTCCCAGGCCCTGCAGTGCAAGTATCACGGCTGGACCTACCTGCTCGACGGCTCGCTCCGCGGGGTTCCCCAGTGGGACCGGGTGGAGCTCTTCGACCGCAAGGACTTCGGCCTCGTCCCCCTCCGGGTAGCCACCTGGGAAGGCCTGGTCTTCGTCCACCTGGCGGAGCACCCCGAACCGCTGGAGCGGGCGGTGGCGGGCATCGCCGAGCGGATCGCGCCCATCCGGCTCGGGGAGTTCGGCTTCGCCCGCAAGGTGGGCTACGACGTGGCGTGCAACTGGAAGGTGTACGTCGACAACTACCTCGAGGGGTACCACGTCCCGCACGTGCACCCGGAGCTGATGAAGCTCTACCAGTTCCAGTCCTACTCGACCGAGGTCCACGAGCGCTACTCGCTGCAGGTGAGTCCCCTGAGCGCCGAGGACAACATCTACACCGGGGAGGCGGGGGGCACCGCCTACTACTACTTCCTCTTCCCCAACGTGATGCTGAACATCCTCCCCGGGCGGCTGCAGACCAACCTGGTCCTGCCGCGGGGGCCGGACCGCTGCCGGGTGGAGTTCGCCTACTACTACGCCGACACCCGGTCGCCGCGGGCCCGGCGCCTGATCGAGGAGGATCACGCCTACGCCGACCACGTGCAGCACGAGGACATCGGCATCTGCGAGCGGGTCCAGGTGGGCCTCGGCTCCCGGGCGTACGACCGGGGCCGCTTCTCGGTGCGCTTCGAGGGCGCGGTGCACCACTTCCAGGCCATGCTCAAGGCGGCGTACCGGGACTGGATGGCCGCGTGAACGGCGGCGACGTCCGGCGCCAGCTCGGCCTCCTCGACGCCACCGCCCTCTGCGCCGGATCCATCATCGGGTCCGGCATCTTCTTCCTCCCCGCCACGATGGCTGCCGCCCTCCCGGCCACCGGACCGCTCCTGGCGGTCTGGCTCGTGGCGGGCCTCGTGTCGGTGCTGGGGGCGCTCTGCCTGGCCGAGCTCGGCACGATGATGCCGGAGCAGGGCGGGCTCACCATCTACCTGCGCGAGGCGTTCGGTTCCTTCTGGGGCTTCCTCTATGGCTGGACCTGCTTCGCCCTGACCAACACCGTGGCGCTCGCCGCGATCGCGATGGTCTTCGCGGAGTACCTCGGCGTCCTCCTGCCGATGGGCGCGGGGGCGGAGCGTGCGGTGGCGCTGGCGGCCATTGCCGGGTTCACCGCACTCAACTGCCTCGGCGTGCGCGAGGGTGCCACGGCGCAGAACATCCTCACCGGGCTCAAGGTCCTCCTGATGGCGGGGATCGTGGCGGCCGCGTTCCTGCTGCCGGGCGGTGGTCCCGGCAACCTCGAGCCGGCGCTGCTGGCCCGCCCCGAGGGGGGCTACGCCGCCCCGCTCGCCGTGGCGTTCCTCGGCGCCCTTTTCGCCTACGACGGCTGGATCAACATCTCCTTCGTCGGGGGCGAGGTGCGCGACCCGGCCCGCACCCTGCCGCTGGCCGTGCTCTGGGGCACCGGGGTGGTGGTGCTGCTCTACCTCGCGGTCAACCTCGCCTACCTGTGGGTGCTCGGGCCGGCCGGGGTCGCCGGTTCCCCGCTGGTGGCCAGCGAGACGCTGGCCCGGGTGGCGGGGCCGTCGGGGTCGCGGATCATCGCCTTCGTGATCGTGGTCTCCACGCTGGGCGCGCTCAACGGCAACCTGCTCTCCAGCGCCCGGGTGCCCTTCGCGCTGGCGCGCGAAGGGCGCTTTCCGGCGGTGGCGGGCCGGCTGGGCCGGCGGGGAACGCCGGTCGCGGCCCTCCTGCTGCAGGGGGCCTGGGCCGTGGCCCTCTCCTTCACCGGCACCTACGTCCAACTCACCCAGTGGATGGTCTACGGGGCGTTCATCTTCTTCGGGCTGGGGGCCGTGGCCGTGCTCGTCCTCCGCCGTCGCCGACCCGACCTGCCGCGGCCGTACCGGGTCTGGGGCTATCCCGCGACCCCCGTCATCTTCGCGGCATTCGCGGCGTGGCTCGTCCTCCAGACCGTGCACGACGCCCCCCGCGACGCCGCCATCGGCACCGGGCTCATCCTGGCGGGGGTGCCGTTCTACTTCCTCTTCCGGCCGCGGTGACCCGCCGGATCGCACGCCCGATGCAGCAGACCGCCCGCGCCCGCCTCGCCGTCGTCGCCGCCGCCGCCCTCTTCTCCACCGGCGGGGCCGCCATCAAGGCCACCGACCTCACCAGCTGGCAGGTGGCCGGCTTCCGCTCGGGCATCGCAGCCTTCGCGGTCCTGCTGCTGGTGCCGGCGAGTCGTCGGGGCTGGAGCTGGCGCACGCCCGTGGTCGGGGTGGCCTACGCGGCGACGCTGCTCCTCTTCGTCCTGGCGAACAAGCTCACCACCTCCGCCAACGCGATCTTCCTCCAGTCCACGGCCCCGCTCTACCTGCTGCTGCTGGGCCCCCTGCTGCTCCGGGAGCCGATCCGCCGGCGGGACCTCGGCTTCATGCTCGCGATCGGCGCCGGCCTGGTCTGCTTCTTCGTGGGCACCGAGCCGCCGCTTCGTACCGCCCCCGACCCGGTGCGGGGGAATCTCCTCGCCCTCGCCTCGAGCGTCACCTGGGCCTTCACGCTGATCGGCCTCCGCTGGCTGGGCCGCGCCGGGCGGGCCGGGGAGGAGGGCACCGCGGGCCTCGCGGCGGTGGTGGCCGGCAACCTGATCGCGTTCGGCGTGGCGCTCCCGTTCGCGCTCCCCCTGGTGGCGGTGACCCCGGCGGACGGGGTCACCATCGCCTACCTGGGCGTGGTCCAGATCGGCCTGGCGTACGTGCTGCTTACCCACGGCATCCGCCACGTGCCGGCCTTCGAGGCCTCGATCCTCCTCCTCTGCGAGCCGGTGCTCAACCCGATCTGGTCGTGGCTGGTCCACGGCGAGCAGCCCGGGGCCTGGGCGCTGCTCGGTGGCGCAGCCATCCTCGGCGCCACGCTGGGCAAGACCTGGCTCGACGCGCGGAACGGCGGGCAGCCCGACGCGGTGCGGGTGACGGGGGCCGTCCACCCCGCCGGCGGCGAAGAATGACCACCCGTCGCGCCGATCCGTGCAGCTGATCGAGACCGTGCGGGTGCGGGGGGGAACGGCCCCACTGTGGCGCCTGCATCTCGCACGGCTCCGCCGCTCCGCCGCCGAGCTCGGGATCCCGCTTCCCGGCCGACTCGAGCCGCCGTCCGGTGCGGATCGCGTGGTCCGCCTGGTGGCTGGCCCCGAGGGCGTGGCGTGGAGCGAGCGCGCCCCGGGGTCCACGCGCCCGGTGCGGCTCATCACCACGGCGACGCCCCACCCGGGGTACGCCCACAAGACCACGGATCGTGCGGTGTTCGACGCGGCGCGACACGCCGCCCGCGAGTCCGGCGTGGACGACGCGCTCTTCCTCACCGCGGCCGGCCGGGTGGCGGAGGCCTCGGTCTGGACCCTCTTCTGGTGGGACGGGGCCCGGCTCGCCACCCCGGCCCTGGGCCTCGGGATCCTGCCCGGCGTTGCCCGGGCCCGGCTGGCGGCGATGACCGGCGGACTGGCGGAGCGCGAGCTCCTCGCGGCGGGACTCAAGGGCCGGCCCCTCTTCGTCGCGAACGCCGCGCGCGGCGTGGTCCCGGTGGTCGAGCTGGACGGGGTGGAAGTGGCGTCGGACCCGCGCGTTCCGGCGCTGGCCGCGATGTTCTGGCCTTGATTCCGGCCCTTCCGGAGCCTAGGTTTCCCTCCCTTGCGGGGGGCCCCGGCCTCCCGCCGTGGTGGTTGTAGCTCAATCGGTTAGAGCGCCGGACTGTGGCTCCGGAGGTTGCGGGTTCAAGTCCCGTCAGCCACCCTCGTGGGACGATGTTCGCTGGTCGCTTTTCGCTGTTCGACGCCCGCGCGCAGTTCAGCGAACAGCGACCCTCGAACATCGACATGCGAAGGTCCGTAGCTCAATTGGTAGAGCACCGGTCTCCAAAACCGGGGGTTGCAGGTTCGATTCCTGCCGGGCCTGCTGGCCGCGCAACGAACGGCCCCGCAAGGGGTTGACCGACACGCCGGCCCCGGGCATATTTTCCGCCCTCCGCGAGCCCGGCCCGTGGAGCGCGGCGCTATCGTCTAGAGGCCCAGGACACAGCCCTCTCAAGGCTGGAACACGGGTTCGAATCCCGTTAGCGCTACTGCAAGTCCCGACGGGACCTCCGGCCCCATCGTCTATCGGCTAGGACGCGACCCTTTCAAGGTCGAGAGACGGGTTCGATTCCCGTTGGGGCTACTGGTTCGGGTCCCGCGGTGCGGGGCAGCGCCTCGATAGCTCAATTGGTAGAGCAGCTGACTCTTAATCAGTAGGTTCCAGGTTCGAGTCCTGGTCGGGGCACTCTCGGGGGCCCGGCGCCGCAGCGGCGTCGGGCCCTTTCGCTCGCCCGTCCCTCCACGACAGCTTGCTCCCCTCCCCCTTCACCTCCGCCGCCTTTCCCGTGAACTCGAGGAGCCGACACCATGCGCCAGCACTACGAGGCCGGAGTCCCCTGGGAACCGATCGTCGGCTACAGTCGCGGGGTCCGGGTGGGCGCGGTCATCCACTGCTCCGGCACCGCGCCCACCGGGCCCGACGGCGCCATCGTGGCGCCGGGGGACCCGGGGGAGCAGACCCGCCAGTGCATCCGGAACCTCCGGACCACGCTCGAGGCCCTCGGGGGGCGCCTCGAGGACGTGGTGCGGACCCGGATGTTCGTGCGGGACGCCACGCGGTGGGAGGCGATCGGGAAGGCGCACGGGGAATTCTTCGCCACCATCCGCCCGGTGACGACGCTGGTCGAGGTGTCCGGCTTCGTCGACCCCGCCATCCTGGTCGAAGTCGAGGCCGAGGCCATCCTCGAGGGATGACGGCGGAGCAGGGGCCCCCGGTGCACGCCCACTTCTCCCGGGACCCACTGGCCTACGCCGCGTTCCGGCCCCGCTATCCGGAGGACCTCTTCACCTGGCTCGCGGGCCAGGTGAAGCGGCACGCGCTCGCCTGGGATTGTGCCACCGGCACCGGGCAGGTTGCCAGCGGCCTCGCCCGGCACTTCGCCCGCGTCGTCGCCACCGACCTGAGCGCCGCCCAGGTGGCGGCCGCCCCGCCGCACCCGCGGATCGAGTACCGCGCGGCACCGGCCCACGAGAGCGGCCTCGCGGCCGGCACGGTGGACCTGGTGACCGTGGCGCAGGCGCTCCACTGGATCGAGCCGGAGTCGTTCTATGCCGAGGCGCGGCGCGTGGCGGCCATCGGGGCGGCGATCGCCGCCTGGACCTACGGACTTCCTGCGGTGGCCCCGGAGGTGGATCGCCTCCTCGGGCACTTCTATCGCGAGGTGGTGGGCGAGTTCTGGCCCGCGGAGCGGGTCCACGTCGAGAGGGGTTACGCCGACCTGCCATTCCCCTTCCAGCCCCTGGCGGCGCCGCGATTCACCATCGAGGCCTCGCTGGACCTCCCCGCGCTGCTGGGGTACGTCGGCACCTGGTCGGCCACGCGTCGCTACCTCGAGGCGCGCGGCGAGGATCCCGTCCCCGAGCTCGGGAAGGCCCTGGCGGACTCGTGGGGCGAGCCGGGTGCGGCTCGCCCCGTCCGCTGGCCGCTCGTGATGCGCGCCGGGCGGCTCGCCTAGTCGTCGTCGCCCGGCTGGCCCGGCGGCATTGGCGAAGGTGCCGGGACCGCCGGGGTCTCGACGTAGGCCGAGGCCGCACCGTGCTGGTACACCAGCTCGCCCCCGCTCCGGCCCACCAGGTACGCCTGCCCGGCCAGGGCCAGACTGGCCAGCAGCCCGATGGGGCGCGCGATCCGTCCCAGCCCCCCGCCCGAAAGCCCGGCGGCGATCACGAGGAACCCGATGCCGGCCAGGAGCTGCAGCCGCTCTCCCGCCTCCTCGTGGTCGTGGATGATGTCGTGGTCCACCACCTCTTCCACGGTCTCCTCCTCCTGCCCCCCGGTGCGCACCGCGGTGAACGCCGCGGCGAAGAGGAGGAAGGCGGCCAGGGTGACGTAGCCCCACGCCCGCCGGGGCGCCGCGCCCCGGCCCACGGCCAGGAAGCCGAGCAGCGCCACCAGCGGGAGCAGCGAGGCGAGGACGATGGGGAAGTGCACGACGGCGGGGTGAAGCGGGTCGGGCAGCATCGGGATTCCCTCGAGTTGGGTGGAGCCGGCCCCTGCAAGCTCGACCGGAGCGGCCCGCCGCACAATCCGGCGGATGCCGGAGGCGGCG